>JBEGOG010000118.1:0-7258 GCA_041182125.1 Pseudomonadota bacterium | reverse complement strand
GAGTTGGCGGGATCTTTCCACTGAAGACGGCCCTCACTTAGGCCCTCTCCCACAGGGAGAGGGTTAAGAAGCAACCATAAAGCCCTCGCCCCCTTGGGGGAGAGGGTTGGGTGAGGGGGTAGATCCACTCACCCCTCAGTTCTAACCCTATTCCGGTCGAAGGATTAGGCGGGTTTCGCCTTGGCAGCTGCCTTCTTGGCGGGAGCCTTTTTTGCAGCCGGTTTTTTGGCAGCGGGTTTTTTCGCGGTAACCTTCTTAACGGGCGCGGCCTTCTCGGCCTTTGCCTTGGCGGGGGCCTTGGCGGGTGCCTTCTTCTTCTTGACCCCGCCCTTGGCTTCGCGCTCAGCCAGCAGGCGCACGGCCTCTTCAAGGGTCAGGTCAGCCGGTTCAGAGCCCTTGGGAACGTTGGCATTGGTCTCGCCGTGCTTGATATAGGGACCAAAGCGGCCCGACAGGATTTTGACGGGCTTGCCGGTTTCGGGGTGCACGCCAAGGTCCTTTAAGGCTGCCGCTTCGGTCCGGCCTCGCCCGCGTCCGCCGCCAGCGCGCTTTTCCGCGAGCACCGTGACAGCCCGGTTCAGGCCAACCTCGAACACCTCTTCGGCGCTCTCCAGATTGGCATAGGTGCCCGAATGCTGGACATAGGGGCCATAGCGGCCAATGCCGGCCAAGATGACGGCATTGTCTTCGGGGTGGATGCCCACTTCGCGGGGCAGACTTAAGAGGCGCAGGGCCTTTTCCAGATCGATGCTGGCCGGTGTCCAGCCCTTAGGCAGACTGGAGCGCTTGAGCTTGTCGCCCTCTGTCATCTCCACATAGGGACCAAAGCGGCCGATCTTCAGCCAGACGGGCTGTTCGGTCACCGGATGGGCACCCAGTTCGCGGTCGGCATTTTCGGCGTCACCGTCACCCTCGCTATTGGCCAAGGTGCGGGTAAAGCGGCATTCGGGATAGTTGGAACAGCCGATAAAGGCCCCGAACTTGCCGGTCTTGAGGCTCAGCTGTCCCACGCCGCAGGTCGGGCAGGCGCGTGGATCGGACCCGTCTTCCTTTTGCGGGAAGATGTGGGGGCCGAGCGCGATGTTCAGGGCGTCGAGGACGTGGGTAACGCGCAGGTCACCAATCTCGCCGACCGCCGCGTGGAAATCTTTCCAGAAGTCGCGAAGGAGTTGCTTCCATTCCAACTCACCGGCGGACACCAGATCGAGCTTTTCTTCTAGCGCCGCAGTGAAGTCATATTCGACATAGCGACGGAAGAACTGTTCCAAGAAGGCGGTGACCAGACGGCCCTTATCCTCAGGGATGAAGCGGTTCTTCTCCATGCGCACATAGTCGCGTTCGCGCAGCACGGTCAGGATCGAGGCGTAGGTTGAGGGGCGGCCAATGCCCAGCTCTTCCATCTTTTTGACAAGGCTGGCTTCGGAATAGCGCGGTGGGGGCTCGGTGAAGTGCTGATCAGCGCGGGCCTCGATCACCTTGGCCGATGCGCCATCCTTGACCATCGGCAGGCGGCCGCCATCTTCGTCGCTCTCGTCGTCGCGGCCCTCTTCATAAACCGCCAGATAGCCGTCAAACAGAACCACCTGGCCATTGGCGCGCAGACCGGTGCGGCCGTCAGAAGTTTCCATGTCGATGGTCGTGCGCTCGATCCGGGCGCTTTCCATCTGCGAGGCGATCATCCGCTTCCAGATCAGCTCATAGAGCCGTCCCAGATCAGATTCGAGGCGCAGGGACCCCGGATTGCGATTCGAGGCGCAGGGACCCCGGATTGCGGCTGAGGCTGGTCGGGCGGATGGCTTCGTGCGCCTCTTGGGCGTTCTTGGCCTTGGTCTTGTAGTAGCGCGGGGCCTCGGGGACATATTCGCCGCCAAAGCGTCCGGCGATGACTTGACGGGCCTCTACGAGGGCTTCAGGGGCCGACTGGATGCCGTCGGTTCGCATATAGGTGATCAGACCGACGGTCTCGCCGCCGATGTCGATGCCTTCATAAAGCTTCTGCGCCGCCTGCATGGTGCGCTGGGCCGAGAAGCCAAGCTTGCGCGAGGCCTCCTGCTGCAGGGTCGAGGTGGTGAAGGGCGGGGCGGGTGAGCGCTTAGCCGGCTTCTTTTCCACGGCGGTGACGGTGAAGGCGCCAGCGGCGACGGCACCGCGCGCGGCGTGGGCTGTGGTCTCATCGGGCAGATCGAACTTGCCGAGCTTCTTGCCGTCATGCTTGACCAGACGGGCCATGAACGGGTCGGAGCCTGCGCTAACCGTACCCTCAACCGTCCAATATTCTTGGGTCCGGAAGGCTTCGATCTCGATTTCGCGATCGACGACAAGGCGAAGCGCCACCGACTGAACGCGGCCCGCCGAGCGAGAGCCGGGCAGCTTACGCCAGAGGACCGGCGATAGGGTAAAGCCAACCAGATAGTCCAGAGCGCGCCGCGCCAGATAGGCGTCGACCAGTTCCATATCGATGTCACGCGGGTTCTTCATCGCCTCGGTGACGGCCGACTTGGTGATGGCGTTGAACACTACCCGTTGGATATTGGCGGTCTTGAGGACCTTCTTCTTTCGCAGCACTTCCAGCACGTGCCACGAGATCGCCTCACCCTCACGGTCGGGGTCGGTGGCGAGGATCAGGGTGTCGGCCCCCTTCATGGCATCGGCAATATCGGCCAGACGCTTGGCCGCCTTGCTGTCCACTTCCCAACTCATGGCGAAGTCATCATCGGGCTGAACCGAACCGTCTTTCGAGGGTAGGTCGCGCACATGCCCGTAGCTGGCCAAGACAATATAGTCCGAGCCGAGATACTTATTGATGGTTTTGGCCTTGGCCGGACTCTCAACGACGACGACGTTCATTCTGGGATCAATCAAATCATTCTAAGGCGCGTCGGCAGGTCGCCTGCGACGCAGTGGGCGAAAGTGAGGGTGAGAAACACAGAATGTCAACGCAGCCTAAACGGGTTATGTTGCGTCTTACCCGATAGTGTGGTTGTCTGACTCACCTCATGAGTTAGGTGGAAGGTCTATATGCCTCTTTATCTCGTGCCACCAGAACCACCTCCCGGTGTCGGTGTGCAAGGCTATATATCGGATATGCTGGCAGAATTAGCGAAATTAGCGTCTGCTAACGGTCACGAGACCTTGGCAACGACCCTTCGCGTTGTGGCCCTGCAGGCGGCGATGGAAGATTCGCGAGCCTCTGCGACAGATTAGTCACCTGTGCCTGATGTCACGAGGCCTCCGGGCAGAAAATGGGCGCGGCCTGCAAGAGCAAGCTCGACCAGCGCCGCATGAACCGCTTGAGCCGGGGCCTGACAGGACCTGACCAAGGCATCGCGCGGGATCGGGGTGGGCGAGAGTAGGGCGGCGACCGTTTCGCGCAGACTGTCCACCTCTTCGTCCAGTCCCGTATGGTCGATGGGGGCGTCGTCAAATAGGTCTCGTTCCCGTTCTGATGTGATGGGCAAGGATTGGATGACCCGCAACACGTCTTCGATACCTTCGCAGAGGGTTGCGCCTTGGCGTAGGAGATCATTGCTGCCCTTGGCGCGCGGATCGAGGGGAGAGCCCGGCACCGCAAAGACCTCGCGGCCCTGTTCGGCGGCAAGTCTGGCCGTAATGAGCGAGCCAGAGCGCATTTCGGCCTCGACCACCACCACACCCAGCGATAGCCCCGAAATGATCCGGTTGCGCCTAGGGAAGTCACGCGCTTGGGCCCGCCTGCCCGGAGGATGTTCGGCGACGATGCAGCCGTGCCGCGCGACCTGATCATAGAGCCCGGCATTTTCTTGCGGATAGACATCGTCGATACCACCGCCGAGCACAGCGATGGTGCCGGTGGTCAGGGATCCCTCATGGGCGGCAGCATCAATGCCTCGTGCCAATCCAGACACGACGATGATTCCGGCCTGTCCTAGGCCGACTGCCAGTTCGCGGGCAAAGCGTTGGCCTGCGGCGGAGGCAATGCGGGCACCGACCACGGCAACGCTGGGCTGATCCAGCAACTGCGGGTGCCCAAGGGTCCAGATTAGCGGCGGGGCGGCGTCTAGAGCCGCCAGGCGGCGCGGAAAGAGCGGTTCAACTGAGCAGAGCAACTTCGCGCCAAGCTGTGCGCCAGCCTCAAGTTCGGCTTGGGCCTCGGCGATGGAGGGAACGGGCAGGGGCGTTAGCCGACCGCCGCGCTTGCTGAGGCTGGGTAAGGCCTTGATCGCGGCACTGGCCGATCCAAACCGCGACAGGAGATGGGCGAAGGTAACGGGGCCAACATTTTCGGTGCGTGACAGTCTAAGCCAGTCACAGCGCTCCGCATCCGAAAGGCCCCGCCGCGTCATGGTGCCGGATCAGGAGCCTCGGCAGCCTTTTTGGCCCCGATCTTCGGCTCCGTACCTTTTCGCAGTCGAGCAATATTGTCCTTATGACGGATGAAGACCAGCACGGCCATGAAGGCCGCTAGAACCACCATGGGCGGCGCTTGGTCCGTGGCGAAGGCAAAGAGCGGTGCCAAGGCGACCGCTGTCAGCGCCGCCAGTGACGACAGGCGCATCAGAGCGGCCACCGCCAGCCAGGTGATCGCCGCCATCACGCCCACAGGCCAAGCGGCGGTCAGCATCACCCCAAAGAAGGTGGCTACACCCTTGCCACCCTTAAAGCCGAGCCAGACCGGAAACAGATGACCCAAAAAGGCAGCGCCGCCAGCGAGGGCTGCGGCGGTCTCGCCAAAAAAGTGCCGAGCCACCAGAACCGCGACAATCCCCTTGCCGCCGTCACCGAGCAGGGTCAGCAGTGCCAAATCCTTGCGGCCAGTGCGCAGAACATTGGTCGCGCCAATATTGCCTGAACCCACTTGCCGGATATCACCCGCCCCGCCGAGGCGTGTGACCACCAGTCCGAAGGGAATGGAGCCGAGCAGATAGCCACCGACCAACAGGCCAAGCGCGACCGGAAGTGCGAGATCCAGAACAGTCATGGGATCACCCTATCTGATTTTAAAATCTCGCCTAGGTGGCGAATATTGTTTTACACAAAATAATTAAGGCTCGATCTGATGAACGATGCGGCCATCGACGAGGGTCATCAGCACCTGACCCTGCAGGCGGCGTCCATCGAAGGGAGAGTTCTTGGACTTGGAGATCAGGTTGTCGGCATTGATCACGACCGGCGCGCCCAGATCGCACAGGACCAGATCGGCGGGTGAGCCCGGCGTGAGACGACCCGCCGAAAGACCCAGCAGCTTGGCGGGTGCTAGCGTTACCGTGCGCATCAGATCGATCAGCGGCAGGCGGCCGTCGTGATAGAGACCCAAGAGCGCGGGCAGCAGGGTTTCAAGACCCACCGCGCCGGGCGTGGCCTCGTCAAAGGGCAGGCGCTTATCTTCAGCCGGGGCAGGCGCGTGGGCCGAGACCACCACATCGATCAGACCGCTGGCCAGAGCCTCGATCACCGCTTGGCGGTCATCTTCGCTGCGCAGCGGCGGATTGAGCTTGTAGAAGGTGCGATAGTCGCCAATGTCGAGGGTGTTGAAGCACAGGTGGTTGATCGAGACGCTGGCGAACACCGACAGCCCCTTGGCCTTGGCACGGGCCAGCGACTGCAGGGCGTCGGCGCAGGTGATCTGATCGACCAGAAGCCGCCCTCCGGTCAATTCGACCAGCGCAAGATCCCGCTCCAGCATGATCCGCTCGGCAATGGTTGGCTGACCCGATAGGCCCATGCGACCGGCAAATTCGCTCGAGGTCACAACCGTGCCTTGGCTCAGCCAAGGGTCAGCGGGGCGGTGCGAAATCAGGGTGCCGAAGGCCTTGGCATAGGTCAGGAGGCGCTGAAGCACCTTGGAATTGACGATCGAACGGTCCGCATCGGTGAAATAGACGGCTCCAGCATCGCGCATCAGGCCCAACTCGGCCATCCGCTCTCCGCCCAAGTCCTTGGTCGCGGCACCGGCGGGATAGACGTGTACCAGCTCGATATCGCGAGCGCGGCGCAGGATGAAATCGACCATCGCGGGATCATCGACGGCAGGGTCCGTGTCGGGCTGAACGACGATGGAGGTCACACCGCCTGCCGCAGCCGCGCGGGCTGCAGATTTCAAAGTCTCTTTGGTTTCAGCGCCCGGTTCACCGGTCTTGACCCTCAGGTCGATCAGGCCGGGGGCCAACATCGCGCCGTTGCAATCAATGACCCTCAGCTCTTCAGACAGACTGTCGAACGATGGCCGATGGATCACGTCAGCAATGATGCCTTTGGAGACCAGCAGGGCACCGACGCCATCATAGCCGCTCTCTGGATCGACCAGGCGGGCATTGATGAAGGCGCAGGGCTGTGCGCTTGCGGCGTTAGAGGCGGCCATCAGGCATTGTCCAGTCGAGCAGCAAGGCTGGCCAGAACGGCCATGCGGGCGGCAACCCCCATCTCGACCTGATCTTGGATCAGGCTGATTTTCGGATCATCTGCCACTTCAGAATCGATCTCGACGCCGCGGTTCATCGGGCCGGGATGCATGACCCGCACATGGGGCGCAGCCTTGGCCAGCTTTTCGCGGTCTAGGCCATAGAAGCGGAAATATTCGCGCATGGACGGCACGAAGGCCCCGTTCATTCGCTCCAACTGTAGGCGCAGCATCATGACCAGATCGCAGCCCGCTATGCCTTGGCGCATATCGTGGAACAGCTCGACGCCCCAGCGATCCACGCCGGATGGCATCAGGGTCGGTGGCCCAACAAGGCGCACCCGTGCACCGAGGGTCTGGAGCATGGCCACATTTGAGCGGGCCACGCGGCTGTGGGCGACATCGCCGCAGATCGCGACCGTCAAGCCCTCGACCTGACCAAAGGCCCGGCGGATAGAAAGAGCGTCGAGCAGGGCTTGGGTGGGGTGTTCGTGCTGGCCGTCCCCGGCATTGACGACGCTGCACCCAACCTTTTGCGCCAGAAGGGCGGCGGCACCGGAGGAGGCATGGCGAATGACCAAAAGGTCCGGCTGCATGGCGTTCAGCGTCATGGCCGTATCGATCAGGGTCTCACCCTTGCTCATCGATGAGGACCGAGGGCTCATATTGACCACATCCGCACCCAGTCGCTTACCAGCCAGTTCGAACGAGCTTTGGGTGCGGGTTGAGTTCTCGAAGAACAGGTTCATTACGGTCCGGCCCTTGAGCAGGTCCAGCTTCTTATTCTTCTGCCGCGACAGACCGACGAAACTGTCTGCCAGGTTCAAAAGCTGTTCGGCTTGCGGGCGGTTGAGGTCTGCTGCGGAAATGAAATGACGACGG
>JBEGOG010000117.1:0-6881 GCA_041182125.1 Pseudomonadota bacterium | reverse complement strand
GATCAGATCGCCCGGCACATCGAGCATCTCGGACTTGGCCCGGTTGGAATAGGTCACGAAGCTACGCTCCAGCACGTCTGACGAACCAGAAATCGCCGTTATGGCTGCAGAGACCAGCCCGCCGGTACAGCTTTCCGCCGTTGTGACCCTAAGTCGACGCTCCCGCGCCTCATCGACAAGCAGGCGGGCGAGGGTCTCGATTTCCAAGGGAAACATGGCGCGGACTTTCCAAGAGCGACTATGGGCCTAGAGCGGCATATCAATAGAGGCGATGGCCTGAGCGGCGAGACCCTCTTCACGACCGGTAAAGCCCATCTTTTCTGTGGTCGTGGCCTTGATACTGACCCGCTCCACCGGCAGGCCGAGGATCTCAGCGACCCGTTCGCGCATGGCTTGGCGGTGGGGTTTGATCTTTGGGCGCTCACAGATCAGCGTCAGATCGACATTGATGATGACGCCGCCCTTGGTCCGCACCAGATCGGCAGCGTGACGCAGGAAGACTTCTGAGGCAACGCCGCGCCACTGTGGATCGGTCGGGGGAAAGTGATCGCCGATATCGCCCTCGCCAATGGCCCCCAAGATGGCATCGGTCAGGGCATGGAGTCCGGCATCGGCGTCGGAATGGCCAACGAGACCCATCTCGTGATCAATCTTAATCCCGCAGAGCCAAAGCTCTTCGCCTGCGCCAAAGCGATGGGCATCGATGCCCTGTCCCGTCCGAACGGCTCGGCGGGTCGCGGCAAGGGCTTCGGCCATGGCAAAATCCTCTGGGTAGGTCAGTTTAAACAGCATCGGGTCGCCCGGTACGGCCAGAACCCGCCCGCCTGCAGCCTCTAGAACGCCAGCATCGTCAGTCATCTCTTGATCAGGGGGCAGGGCGTCATAGGCCTTGACCAGCGCCTCAAACCGAAAGGCCTGGGGTGTCTGAACCCGATAGAGGCCATCACGCGGAGCGGCAGTTAAGGCGCCCTCGGCACCCTGACGCTTCAGACTGTCCGCCATGGCGAGGGCTGGAACCGCGCCTTCGGCCTCGGAGAGCCGGTCCAGAAGTGCGCTGACATGGCTTGCACGAACAAAGGGCCTGGCCGCATCATGGATCAGAACAGACGCGATGGGTTGAGGGCTGGCCTTTAAGGCCTCAAGGCCTGCGCGGACAGAATCGGTGCGCCGCGCCCCGCCGGTAACGCTCTGCCACCCCTCTAGCCCAGCGAGCGCAGTCGTGGCTTCGGCCTCAGCGCCTGCGGGGATGACGACGATCAGCGGCTTGGCACCAGCCTGCAACATCGCCGAGACAGACCATCTCAAGACGGGCTGGCCACCGACCTGTCGCCACTGTTTTGCGGGGCCTGATCCAGCCCTTTGCGCCACTGTTTTGCGGGGCCTGATCCAGCCCTTTGGCCCGAGCCGCCTGCAACAATGATCGCTGAAAATTCCATGTCTCTGTTTTGGCCATCAATTGGTGAAAGTCTAGACTAGACGGCATCGATTTATCTGCCTAAAAACTGGGCTTACGAGGTGACTAATAAATGGGCGATAGTCTATCCATCGGGTCCGAAACCGTTCTAGGTCGGGTGTTCCTTGCGCCAATGACAGGCGTCAGCGACCTGCCATTTCGGATGACGGCTCTCAAACAGGGCGCTGCCTATGTGGCGACCGAGATGGTCGCCTGCGCTGACCTAGCCAAAGGACGCCCCGACGTAATGCGCCGCGCAGCCATTGGTGAAGGCTCTCACTTGATGGTCATGCAACTGGTTGGCCGTGAGGCTCAATGGATGGCGGAAGGCGCTC
The DNA here is from genome assembly GCA_041182125.1 of Pseudomonadota bacterium. Classification (GTDB taxonomy): domain Bacteria; phylum Pseudomonadota; class Alphaproteobacteria; order Caulobacterales; family Caulobacteraceae; genus CAISGS01. Next base: position 5,093 of record JBEGOG010000117.1, on the reverse strand, counting down.
GGCTAGCCCAAAGCGCCGGGGCCCAAATTATCGATATCAATATGGGTTGCCCGGCCAAGGAAGTCACCGGAGCCCTGTCTGGGTCCGCTCTGATGCGCGATCTTGATTTGGCCGAAAGCCTTATCCGGTCTGTCGTCGATGCTGTCGATGTTCCCGTGACCGTCAAGATGCGGCTCGGCTGGGACGAAAATAGCTGTAATGCGCCGGAATTGGCGCAGCGCGCTGAGGCTGCGGGGGTCAAGGCCGTCACCATCCACGGCCGCACCCGGTCTCAGTTCTATAAGGGCCAAGCCAACTGGGCGGGCGTTCGCCTGGTCAAGGACGCTGTGTCCATCCCCGTGATCGTCAACGGAGACGTGGTCGATCTGGCCTCCGCAAAGACGGCGCTTGAGGTGTCCGGCGCAGACGGGGTGATGATCGGGCGAGGGGCCTATGGACGGCCATGGATTGCGTCAGCCCTATCAGCGGGCCTTCGCGGCGAAGCCTTTGACGAGCCGGACTTGGATGGTCGCCTATCGATTGCCCTCGATCACTTCGATGCCGCCTTGGCCTTTCATGGCGATCATCACGGGGTTCGAATCTTTCGCAAGCATCTGGGCTGGTACATTGAGGCCGCGCCCTCGCCAAGCGATCCCGCGATCCGCCGCCAAGCCAAGGCGACACTCTGCCGCCTTGAAGATCCCAGAGCGATCATAGAAGGGCTCACCACCCTTTGGTCTTCTGACAACGAAAGTCTTGCCGCATGACGTTCAGCAGCGGTGGCAACCGCCTCGGTAAACCCGGCAAGATGCCAGAGGCCAAACAGAGCCTTCGCGCCACCGCCTTTGACCTCAGCCCTGAGCCAGCGCTGGTGATTGGCGAAGAAGGCGGGATTATTGCGGTCAATGAGGCCGCTGAAACCCTGTTTGGCCATGGATTGAGCCTGCTTGCACGTGGCCGGTTCCGAGACGCCTTGCCGACCGGATCGACCCTAGTTTCGCTGATCGACCGAGCCATAGCCGAAGATGCCCGGGTTCGTGAGCGCGGGCTTGAGATCAGCCTCTTTGGCCAACCGACCTTTGAGGCCGATGGTGCCGCCGCGCCGATGGGGGATGGCTCCATCCTTTTGACTCTGCATCCAAGGCTGACGCCGCTGGGGTCTGAGCGCCTTGGGGATTCGGCTGGGCTGCGGTCGGTTGTCGGTCTTGGCCGGATGCTTGCCCATGAAATCAAGAACCCACTGGCCGGTATTCGCGGTGCCGCACAGCTCTTGAAGTCCAGCGCGCGGGCAGAGGATGCCCCGTTGGCCCAGCTGATCGTCGATGAGACGGACCGAATTCGCCGGCTTGTCGACAAGATGGAGGCCTTTTCGGACAATGCTCCGCCGGTGCGTGAGCCGGTCAATATTCACCTCGTCCTCGACCGGGTGCGGGCTCTGGTTGTCAATGGGGTTGCCGATGGCTTGACCCTGAAAGAGACCTACGACCCCTCCTTGCCCTCGACCTATGGCGACGAGGATCAACTCATCCAGATCTTCTTGAACCTGGTCAAGAACGCGGCTGAAGCGGCCCATTCTCGCGGTGATGGGCGCGGCGAGGTGCTCATTTCGACGGGCTATCGTCACGGCGTTCGGGTTCGCACGGCCAGTGGTCAGACCCCGCGCGGCGCGCCGCTTGAGATCAAGATCACAGACAATGGACCCGGCGTTGCCCCGCACCTGCGCGACCATCTGTTCGAGCCCTTTGTCACCAGCAAGACCTTTGGAGCCGGGCTAGGACTGGCCTTGGTGTCCAAGTTGGTGGTGGCCCACGGCGGCATGATCGATTTTGAGTCTGAGCCTGGCCGCACAACCTTCCGCGTTCTTCTGCCGATCGAACCGTGATTGCACCATCCTTCCTACGTGCTGTCTCCTTATTTTGAATAGGCTTGCCCCATGTCTGCACACCACAAGATTTTGATTGCCGACGATGATGCCTCCATCCGGTTGGTGCTCAGCCAAGCCTTTACCCGGCTCGGCTATCAGGTGCGAGCGACGGGCAATGCCACGACCCTGTTGAAGTGGGTGTCAGACGGGGAGGGAGATCTGGTGATCACCGACGTGGTCATGCCCGATGAGAACGTCTTCGATGTCCTGCCACGTATCCGCAAGGATCGGCCCAAGCTGCCGGTCATTGTGATGAGCGCTCAGAACACTTTGGTCACGGCGGTCAATGCCGCCGAGGTCGGGGCCTTCGAATATATCCCAAAGCCCTTCGACCTTGATGACATGACCGCTGCGGCCAAGCGGGCGCTTTCGCGGCCTGCCGATGGTGAGGCGGCTAAGGCGCAGGCGAGGGCGGTGCGTGATGAGCGGCTGCCGCTGATCGGGCGTTCTGCGCCAATGCAGGAGGTTTACCGTACCATCGCGCGTCTGGTCGGTGCAGACCTGACCACCCTGATCCTCGGCGAGTCTGGCACCGGTAAGGAACTGGTCGCCCGCGCCCTGCATGATCTGGGCCGTCGCCGCGATGGCAAGTTCGTGGTGATCAACCTGGCTGCCACGCCGCGTGAGCGGGTCGAGACAGAACTGTTCGGACGCGGTGAGGGCGAGAGCGGCAAGCTGGTGGAAGCTGATGGCGGCACCCTGTTCCTCGACGAGATTGGCGATATGCCGCTCGATGCCCAGACACGATTGCTGCGGGTCATTGATGGGTCGGAGTCGGCACTGAACCCCAAGACCAACCGCCGCCCCAATGTTCGGATCATTGCGGCCACCAATCGCGATCTGCGCGGTCTGATCCAGCAGGGTCTGTTCCGCGAGGATCTGTTCTTCCGGCTCAATGTCGCGCCGGTTCGGCTGCCGCCGCTTCGGGATCGCACCGAGGATATTCCAGACCTCGCCCGCTCGTTCCTATTGCGCGCCAACCGCGAAGGCCTGCCATCCAAGACGATTGATCAAAACGCGCTCGAGCGGCTGAAGATCCACAACTGGCCTGGCAATGTGCGCGAGCTCGAAAATCTGATCCGCCGCATCTGCGCCCTCTATGGCGAAGACCTGATCACTGCTCGGATTATCGAACGCGAGCTTCAGGACCATAGTCCGGCACAGGTGACAGACGAGGGGCCCATCACCCTGTCGGGCCTGATTGAGCGCTATCTTAGCCGTCACTTTGCCGATCAACCCGACGGCATCCCCGCCGTTGGCCTCTATGACCGGATCCTGATGGAGATGGAGGCTCCGCTGATTAAGCTGACCTTGAACGCCACGCGCGGCAATCAGGTGCGAGCGGCAGAGATCCTTGGGCTAAATCGCAATACCCTGCGCAAAAAGATCCAAGACCTCGGCGTTAACATGGCCAAGCCTAAACGCTAGACGGGATTGTCACAGTCGGACCGGATCAAAAGCCCATCAATTCTGGCCTAGCGGGCACTATTGACGCCCATTAGCAACATGGGTGTTGAAAATAGGGCACAGTTGCTCTTACTCTAACTCCATGAGTGATGACGCCCTTCGTCAAAGGCTGTTTGATCCCGCCGCGCTGATGAGCCGGTTGAGGGTGCGCGTTGGCGAGATCATGCGCATTCGCTACGGCCTAGGCCTTGGTTACGCTCTTGCCTGCATCTTGACGGTCGTGGCGGTGTCCTTGGCCTCATCCGCCCCCGGTGAAGGGCCGATTGGTCCTGCGAGCCGCGCGGTTCTCGCCCTCCTGATCGCCAATCTGCTTTTGATCCTTGGCCTTGTCGGTGCGATGGGTTGGCGCGTGGCGCGCTTGGCGACCCAGTCCAAGGATGCGGGCTCTAGGCTACATTTGCGCTTCGTGACCCTGTTTGCTGCCGCGGCTGTGGCACCGGCTGTCGTGGTCGCGATCTTCTTTGGCCTGTTGGTCAATCAGGGCGTCGACAACTGGTTTAACCTGCGGGTTAAGACCGCTGTCGAAAACGGCGCGGTCTTTGCCGATGCCTATCTCGAGGAGCAGAAGCGTTACATCCAGCGCGAGATGGGCGACTTGGCCAGCGACCTCAATCAGGTGCCGACCAAGCTAACCGAAAGTCCGGTGACCTACTCCAGCTACCTGCGGGATCAAGCGGCCTATCGGGCCTTTCCGGCGGTCTATGTGATCGATCACGAGGGGCGCATTCTGGCTCGGGCGGAGTCCCCCAGTGCGCCGCCCTATCTGGCTCCGCCACCCAGCACCTTGGTTGCGGCAGATACGGGCGAGATTGTCATGCGGCCCTTTGCGGCCGAGAACCTGTTTCGCGCGGTCTATCGGCTCAAGGCCTATGATGATGCCTATCTCTACACGGCCCGGTATGTGGAAAAGGGGCTGATGCAGCGGCTCTTTCAGTCTGAAAAGTCCGTGCTCGACTATCGCGACGCCGAGACCAATCGCGCCCGGATCCAAACCGTCTTTGCCATGAGCTATGTCGAGACCGTGCTCTTGGTGCTGGTCGGTGCCGTATGGCTGGGCATGGCGGCGGCCTCGGCCATTGCAACGCCTATTGCTAAGCTGGTGCAGGCTGCCGACCGGGTTGCAGGCGGCGATCTGACCGCGCGGGTCGACACCGTGCGCTCGCCGGAAGAGATTGCCGTTCTGTCAGACGCCTTTAACCGCATGACCAAGGACCTTGGTGACCAGCAGCAGGCGCTTATTGCCGCGAGCATCGACGCGGAGTCGCGGCGGCAATTTATTGAGACCGTGCTGTCGGGTGTGAGCGCTGGCGTGCTGGGTCTTGACCCCCACGGACGGATTTCAGCGACCAACCATCAGGCCGTAGCCTTGCTGGATATGGAGGATACCCTTCTTTATGGCCTTCCGCTGGGTGAGGTTGCGCCGGAGTTCTTGCCCTTGGTTGCTATGGCCCAGTCGGCGCGCGGTGAGGCTGAAGAAGAGGTGGATATTGTTCGCGGGGCTCAGACCCGCAGGCTGCGCGTGCGGGCCTCAACCACCGCCGAGGCTGAGGTTGTTTTGACTTTCGACGACATTACCCGTCTGGTCACGGCCCAGCGCAATGCGGCCTGGCGCGATGTTGCTCGCCGTATCGCCCACGAGATCAAGAACCCCCTGACGCCGATCCAGCTGTCGGCAGAGCGCATTCGCCGGAAATATCGCGGTGAGATTCAGAGCGACCTAGAG
>JBEGOG010000116.1:0-5541 GCA_041182125.1 Pseudomonadota bacterium | reverse complement strand
GCGGTTCGGCCTTCGACATCCAGCAGTTGGTCGAGCAAAACATCCGCGCCGATCTTGAGATAGCGGACATCGGCCTGAGCCAGCTCTTGGAAATCCAAATCAAGGTTTGTCACCTTGTCCAATGAGAACCTAAAGCCCAGTTCCGTCAGCAGAGCCATGTTGCGCCCAGCAACGGTTCCCCGCGCCTCAAAGCTGTCTTGGCCCAATTCAAAGATCAGAGCCCCGGACAGGTCGCGGTTCTCGGCCATAAATTCGCGAAACTGCGGGAAGAAGGCTTCATCGCTGAGTGAGCTGAGCGAGATATTGCAGAAGATGCCAACCTTGCGGTCCTGACGCGCCAAGCGGCGAACGATCTGGACACAGCGGAACAGCAGCAGATTGTCGATCACCGAAACGAGGCCGTCTGGTTCTGCCACTTCCAGATATTCGGCGGGCATCATCACCCGGCCGCGCTTGTCCCGCAGACGCGAGAAGCTCTCATAAAACACCGTCCGGCGCTGAGGCAGAGCCACCACCGGCTGAAGGAACAGATCGACCCGGTTCTCGGTCAAGGCGAGACGTACGGTCTCAAGAAGCTCTGTCGTGGTCTCGTGGGCCGTGACCAGTTCTGCGACCGGACGCCGTGAGCGCTGGCTTTCTAAGCCTTGTCCCATCCGCTGGACCAAGTTTTCCAGCACGCGCACTTCGCTGGTCAGTTCTTCTGACTGCCGCGCAGCCTCTTCGTGCATGTCCTCGGCGAGATCTTCGATCCGGTCGCTCATCTGACGAAGCTGCTCGGTCAGGAGCAGGTTGGCGCGGCGAAGGGAGGAGATTTCGAGGGCATTACTTTCAGCATCAATGCGGCGACGGACCCCGCCATGAATGGAGAAGGCGAAGCCTAGGCCACCGACCAAGGCCGCAACGCCGGGCCCCCAGCCGCCACCTGCGCGCCAAATATAAACAGCAAGCGCAGACGCCAGACAGAGATACGCCGTCCCCAACAGTCCTACGGTGACCTTGCCCATCTACCCGCCCATTCGAATCACCCCTAGTATCGTCTGGTTAACGGGGTGAAGTCGAACGGAATGCGGGTGTTTGGACCAGACCATCCCCATAATTTCTAAATTACGCAGAAATCAACCGGACCTGAAGGGGCGGGCACGGGTTGCAAGAACTATTCGCAGTCTGGTCTTAGCTAAGCGCCAGTTCAATGCGGGAGGCCTGAGCCAGTAATGCCCCGTGAGAGGCGGGCTTTTCTGGCGCGGAAGGGGTCGGCCAAAGGGCAACGAACCGGTCCATCTCAGGCTTAGCCGCGGCTAGCGAAGGGTCAGACTTAGCCGCATCCGCCAAAGCGGCTCGGGCCGAAAGGGCGGCGCCGAGGGAGTGCTGATATTCGATCGGATCAACACCGCCATCGATGACAACGCCCTTATAGAGGCCAGACGAAATTTCGAGCAGGCCTCTGATTACCGCCTTGCGATCCCCGCCAGCCTTGGCAAGACCCGCATCCAAGGCGTTCAGCGCAGCCTTCAGATCGCCTGTCGCGCCGGTTTCAGCCGCTTTACGCAGCAGGGCCTCATCGACGCCAGCGGCCTTAAAGGGCTCGTAGCTCTTGTCATAGGCTTCAAGCATGCCTTGAGCGACCAAAATGGCCGCCGCCTCTGGACCATCCTTTTGCGCTATTGCGATCAGGACGAAGCCACGCAGGTGGGCGATGTGGAGGGCGTTGACGCTGTCGGCGGGAATGGCGGAATAGGCTGAGACTGCGCCGGTTTCGCCGGTTTCACCGGCCTCACCGGTGCCGGCCGAGGGGGCGACTGCAGGGGTTGCGGGGCTCTCTACAGGCGCTTTCGGCGCGCTCGACGGGGGCGAGCATGCGACAAGTGCGCCCGTGGAGATCAAAACGGCGGCGCTGACACCGGTCCAGAGTTTCGGTCGGAAGCTGGTCATGGCAAAGGTCTCTCCTGATAACCGCTATCAACCACACGCTAATTGCTATTGCAAGTCGTTCGCAATAATGGGACCAAGTGACATGTTGACGCTGACCGATGTGCTTTCGCCCGAAGATGTGGCCACCGTCTTGGCCGGGCTGGCCGATTGCCGCTTTCGCGATGGTCGTCAGACAGCCGGGGCCTCCGCTCGTGCGGTGAAGAGCAATCTTCAGTCCGACGGCACCGATCCCAAGGTTCAGGCGCTGGCCCGCTTTGTTCGCAAGGCCCTAGAACGCCATCCGATGTTCCAGACCTATGTGCGCCCTGCCCGCTGGGCCAACCTGATGTTCAACCGCTATGAGGTTGGCGACGCCTACGGCCTGCATGTCGACGATGCGTTGATGGGCACGGGCGAGAACCGCCTGCGCACCGACCTGTCCTTCACACTCTTTCTCTCCGATCCTGAAAGCTATGAGGGCGGCGGGTTGGTCGTCGATAGTTTGGATGGTGAGCGTCTTGCCAAGCCTCAGGCCGGGACGCTGATCCTCTATCCGACCGGAGCCCTGCATAGGGTCGAGCCGGTTACGGCTGGAGCCCGCATGGCCTGCGTCGGCTGGGTCCAGAGCCTGATCCGGCGAGAGGACCAGCGCGAGATCCTGTTCGATATGGCCCGGACACGCGGTGCCCTACCCGCCAGCGAGGCGCGCCTCCTGCTCGACAAGTCGATCAGCGCGCTTCTGAGAATGTGGTCTGAAGTTTAGGTCTTAGCGCGTCGGAACAGGTGTATCGCCGCGATAGTCGTAGAAGCCGCGACCGACCTTCTTGCCCAGCCAGCCAGCCTCGACATATTTCACCAGCAACGGACAGGGCCGGTACTTCGAATCGGCCAGACCATCGTGAAGCACGTTCATGATCGACAGGATCGTGTCCAGACCGATGAAATCGCCCAGTTCCAGCGGACCCATCGGATGGTTCGCACCGAGCTTCATGGCGGTGTCGATCGCATCGACCGTGCCAACGCCTTCATAGAGGGTATAGATCGCCTCATTGATCATCGGAACCAGAACCCGGTTGACGATGAAGGCGGGGAAATCTTCAGCATTGGCCGTGGTCTTGCCCAAGGAGCGGGCGAAGGTCACGGCGGTCTCGTAGGTGCCAACATCGGTGGCGATGCCCCGAATGATCTCGACCAGCTTCATCAAAGGCACGGGATTCATGAAGTGCAGCCCGATGAACCGCTCAGGCCGATCCGTCGACGAGGCCAAACGGGTGATCGAGATGGACGAGGTGTTCGAGGCCAGCAGGGTGTCTGGCTTCAGATGGGGGTGAAGCGATTTGAAGATCGCTTTCTTGATCTCTTCATTTTCGGTGGCCGCTTCGATGGCTAGATCGCTCTGACCAATCTCTGCCAGATCGCTCGTGGCCGAAATGCGCTTGAGACCGGCTTCCATCGCTTCGGGCGTGATCAGACCGCGAGAGACCTGACGGACCATGTTGCGTTCGATCTGCAACAGCCCCGCCTTCACCTTTTCAGGATCAAGGTCGTTAAGCCGAACATCATATCCAGCCAAAGCACAGACGTGGGCAATGCCCGAACCCATCTGGCCTGCGCCGACAATGCCGACCGTCTTAATCTCAGTCATTATGCCCATACCCCGGGTCGAACGATGACGAGACCCCGCTGGGTCCCAAACACGAAGTCTGCCTTGTAGCATGACTTCTTTGTGGCAACGAAGACCTTTGCTGCATTGCAGCGCAAGCCCGTTTTGATTCTACCCTAGCAGGGGATTTCAAAACGAAAAGCCCCGCCAGCGAAACACTGGCGGGGCCCATCGTGATTTATTGGCTTAGGTAAGGCTTAGAGGCCGACCTTAGCCAGCTCGTCCATCAGTTCCGGCACGGCGGCCTTGTAGTCGGCAACCAGACCGAAATCGGCGACCTGGAAGATCGGCGCATCGGCGTCCTTATTGATGGCGACGATGACCTTGGAGTCCTTCATGCCAGCCAGATGCTGAATGGCACCGGAAATACCGATGGCCACATAGAGCTGAGGCGCGACGACCTTGCCGGTTTGACCGACCTGATAGTCGTTCGGGGCATAGCCCGCATCGACGGCGGCGCGGCTTGCACCAACCGCTGCGCCGAGCTTGTCGGCCAGAGGCTCGATGACCCGCTGGAACTCTTCAGCCGAACCCAGAGCCCGGCCACCGGAGACCACGATCTTGGCCGCCGATAGTTCAGGGCGGTCAGACTTGACGATCTCGTCCGAGACAAAGCGAGTGTGGGCCATAGCGCCTGCGGCACTGACGGTTTCCACTGCTGCTGATCCACCTTCACCAGCGGCCTTGAAGGCCGTAGCGCGGACGGTGATGATCTTCTTGGCGTCGGAAGACTGGACGGTCTCCAGGGCGTTACCGGCATAGATCGGACGCACGAAGGTCGAGGCATCGACCACTTCGATAATTTCCGAAATTGGAGCGACGTCGAGCTTGGCAGCGATACGCGGCGCATAGTTCTTACCCGCCGAGGTGGCGGGGATCAGAACAGCGTCATAGCCGCCTGAGAGGGCGACCACGGTTTCGGTGACGGCTTCAGCAACCTGCTTGCCCAGATCAGCGCTCTCGGCGACCAGCACCTTGCGAACGCCTGCGATCTTGGCGGCTTCAGCGGCCACGGCGGCGACGCCCTGACCAGCAACCAGCACATCCACATCGCCCGAAATCGCCAGAGCGGCGGTGACGGTCTTGTGGGTATTGTCCTTCAACGACGCATTGTCGTGATCGGCGATGACGAGAACAGCCATTAGAGGACCCCCGCTTCATTCTTCAATTTGGACACCAGTTCGGCAGCCGACTCGACCTTCGCGCCACCTTGACGCTTGGGGGGTTCAACGACCTTGAGCACCTTCAGACGGGGCGCCGTGTCGACGCCGTAGTCGCCGGGGGCCTTGACGTCGATCGGCTTCTTCTTGGCCTTCATGATATTGGGCAGCGAAGCGTAACGCGGCTCATTCAAACGAAGGTCCGCCGTGACCACGGCAGGCAGGTCGACGCTGAGGGTCTGAAGACCCCCGTCAACTTCGCGCGTGACCTCAGCCTTATCGCCTGCGATCTCGATCTTGGAGGCGAAGGTGGCTTGCGGCCAATCCAGCAGCGCGGCCAGCATCTGACCGACGGCATTATTGTCCCCGTCGATGGCCTGCTTGCCCATCACCACAATGCCAGGAGCCTCTTCGCCAATGACGGCGGCCAAAAGCTTGGCAACGGCCAGAGGCTCGAGGTCCTCGTCGGTCTGGATCAGGATGCCACGATCAGCACCCATGGCCAGCGCCGTGCGGATGGTTTCCTGCGCCTGGACCGGGCCGATGGAAACGGCAACGACTTCCGTCGCTACACCCTTTTCCTTCAGACGCACGGCCTCTTCGACCGCGATCTCGCAGAATGGATTCATGGACATCTTGACGTTAGCAAGATCCACGCCGGTTTGGTCGGACTTAACCCGAACCTTGACGTTGTAGTCGACAACCCGTTTTACCGGGACCAGAACCTTCATGGGTCTATATCGCCTCAGCTTATGAACATGGAAATTAACAGTCCCATACACCAACGCACAGAACTGTAAAATGGCGCGG
>JBEGOG010000115.1:0-6913 GCA_041182125.1 Pseudomonadota bacterium | reverse complement strand
TCATTATGACTATATGAACGAGACCATCACCTTTGGCCGCGATCAGGTGGGCACCATTACGGTGGTGACGGCCTCGCCCGACCAGAATGATCAGGTGGCCAAGGCCATTGACGCCAACTTTGCCAATTCTCCGGCTGAGACCTCGACCGTCGATGAAAAGACCTTCAGCCGCGCCTTCTTAAAACAGGCGGGCGATTTGAACTTCATCGTCACCATGGTGGTCTCTGCCGCCTTTGCCGCCATCTTGATGATTGTCTCGACGACCCTCGTTTCGGCCATGAGAGAGCGGACCAAGGAGATTGGGGTCATGAAGACCCTCGGCTTTTCCAGCCCCCGCGTCCTGCGCATGGTGCTGGGTGAGGCGGTGCTCCTGTCTAGCCTCGGTGCTGTGCTTGGACTTGGGACTTCGGCCTTTATCCTGACGGGTCTGTCTAAATCGCCGGTCGGATCGAGCTTTGGCGATCTGTCCATGTCGCCGGTGGTGGCCCTGTCCGGCTTGGCGCTCGCCGTCAGCTTGGGACTGGTTACGGGTGCGGTCCCGGCCCTCTCGGCCCTGCGGATGAGCATCATCGAAGCCTTGAATCGCGGATAGGACCCCAGTCATGAGTTTGCTCAATCAGACCGGCTCTGTGATCGCCATGAATGTGCGGTCCATCCCTCAGCGCCTCTGGATGTCCTTGGCCACGGTCGGCTCTATCGCCCTTGTGGTGGCGGTGCTTCTCGGCTTTTTGGCCCTCGCCAACGGCTTTAACCAGACGCTCAAAGGCTCTGGCGCGCCGGATGTGGCCATTGCCTTACGCGATGGCTCTGCCGCTGAGTTGAATAGTACAATCAGCCGCGAACAGATCGACCTCTTGGGCCAAGGCCCGGGCGTTCGGGCCGGCCCTGATGGGCGTCCGCTGATCTCTGCGGAACTGGTTTTGATTGTTGACGGTATCAAGAAATCCACCGGCACCAAGGCCAATATGCCCCTGCGTGGTATCGGCCCCAATGGCCTATTGGTCCGCCCTCAAGCCAAGATCAGCCAAGGGCGCATGTTCACGCCCGGCTCTAACGAGATCGTCGTTGGCGCAGGCCTGCTGCGCGAATTTTCGGGCTTTGAGCTTGGCAAGACCCTGCGTTTCGGGGCCCAGACTTGGAAGGTGGTTGGGGTCTTTGAGGCCCCCGGCACGGTGTTTGAATCCGAGCTTTGGGCCGACGCGCCTGTTATCCAGAGCCTCTTTAAGCGCGGCAGCACCTTCCAGACCGCACGGGTGGGCCTGACCAGTCCAGCGGCGATGCCGGCCTTTGTGAAATATGTGAAGGACGAACAGCGTCTTCAGCTACAGGCACAAAGCGAGCAGACCGGCCTGTTGATCAAATATTTTGGCTGGCCCCTCGGCATCATTATGGCTATCGGCGCGCTCGCCGGGGCCCTGAACACCATGTATGCCTCGGTCTCGAGCCGGGCTGCTGAAATCGCCACCTTGCGGGTCATCGGCTTTAGCGGCTTTTCCGCCTTTATCGGCACGATGGTCGAGGCTCTGGTCCTTTCTGCTCTGGGTGCCCTGGTCGGTGTTGCCATCTGTGCGGTGGGCTTTAACGGGCTATCGGCCTCGACCCTTGGCGCGGGCTTTACCCAAGTGGCCTTCAGGCTTCAGATTGGGCCAGACATCATCACTCAGGCCGTGACATTGGCTCTGCTTATCGGTCTGATTGGCGGCATCTTCCCGGGCCTACGCGCCTCGCGGCAACGCCCACTCCTCGCCTTAGCAGCCTAAGCCAGGGCGAGTTAAGCCGGGGCGACCTAAGTGAGGGCGGGCCTAGGCGGCGTGGCTCGCCTTTGGCTCGCCGCCCCTTGCCACCAGCCAATACATGACCGGCGTAGCGATCCGCGACAGCAGGGTTGATGAGACCAGCCCCCCGATGATGGCAATGGCCAGCGGCGAATAGAGACCCGACCGCTCAAAGGCCAGCGGCAAGAGCCCGCCGATGGCCGTGACGGAGGTTAGGAGTACGGGCAAGAACCGCACCTCGCCTGCCTTCTCGATGGCCTCGGCCAACCCGACACCCTCGCGGTGCAACTGCTCGGTAAAATCGACCAGCAGGATCGAGTTCTTAATCTCGATACCGATCAGGGCAATAATGCCGATGGTTGCTGTGAACGACAGGGAATTGCCGGTCAGCCAAAGGGCGGTGACGGCACCAAACAGGCCCAGCGGGATGATCCCGGCCACGACAATGGCGCTGCGGAAACGGCCAAACTCTAGAACGAGCACCGCCAAGATGCCGAGCACCGCAATGGTGATGGCCGCGCCAAGGCCGGAGAAGCTTTCCGACTGAGCCTCAGCCTCCCCGCCGAGCGATAGGCTATAGCCCGGTGGCAGGGGTACTTCCTTCTTGATGCGCTTGAGGGCCTCTTCGGTGACCTTAGAGGTCAGGGCCCCGGTCTGGGTATAGGAGACGACCGTGACCTGCCGCGCCTTTTGATAGCGATCCACCATCGAGGGGCTAGACTGGAGCACGGGACTGGCAATGGCCGACAGCGGCGTCGCCTGACCTTGGGCGGAGGGAATATAGATCTGGTCTAGTGCTGACAGGTCGCTGCGGCCCCCGCTCGCCGTCTGGCTTAGGGGCAGGCGGACTGTGACGGCATAGTCGTCACCGTCCACGTCGCGGAACCTTGCTGCATCCTCGCCTGATAGGGCCAAGCGCACGACCCGGCGCGCGAGCCCGGCGGGAATACCAAGGGCTGCTGCCTTGTCGGCATCAATGCCAAGATTGAGGTCGGTCCGGTCAATGCGCACCGGGTTGATCACATCGCGGGTGCCCGGCGTGTCGTTCAGCACCTTTTCAACCCGACCGGCCAAGGCCTTCAGGACCAGTAAGTCATCGCCCTTGAGGCGCACCGCGATGGGGGCGTCGATCGGCGGGCCATTGCTAAAGGTCTTCAAGGTGATGCGTGTGCCGGGATAGAGGGCAAAGTCTCTGCGCAGCCCGTCCACGACCTCTTCGCTCTTGCCCGGCTTCCAGGCCTTGAGTGACACAAAGACCTCGGCATAGGACGGGCTATTGGCACCCTGCGCCTCATTATAAAAGATCTGCGGGTTTCCTCGCCCGAGGTTGGAAGCATACCAGACCACTTCTGGTACCTTGGCCAACTTGGCCTCGACATATTTCAGCGCCTCATCCGTGCGGGCCTGAACAGCCCCATCGGGCAGTTCGATCCGCACCAAGAATTGCGGTGTTTCGGCAGGCGGAAACAGGCTCGAGCCGATGGCCTTGAGCATGGGGAAGCTGAGCAGGCAGATGGCCATGATGACGCCCAGCGCGCGCCAAGGCTTGGCCAGTGCCTGATGCAGAATGGGGCGATAGAAGGTCTGGATGCCGTTATTGACCGCCTGCAAAAGGCGATTGCCCTCGGCGGCCTCATGTTTGGGCAACATGCGGCTGGCAAGGAAGGGAATGATGGTGAGAGAGACGATGAAGGACGCCCCGACCGTACAGAACACGGCCACGGGCAAGGACCGCGTATAGGCTCCAGCGCCGCCCGGAAGGGCCATGAGCGGCAAGAAGGCCAGCATCAGACAGGCGGTGCAGCCGATAACGGCCAAGGCAATCTGGCCCGTACCATTGATGGCGGCGGTGGTGCGGTCCTCACCCTCGCGCAGACGCCTCGCGATATTTTCCGTAACCACGATGGAATCGTCGACCAGCAGGCCAAGGGCCAGAATGAATCCGGCGATGGAGAGCTGGTTGAGGTTAAAGCCAAACAGCTTCAGCACCATGACCCCGATCAAAAGCGACAGGGGGATCGAGATCATCACCACCATTCCGGCCCGCAGCCCCAAGGGCAGAAGTGTCAGCAGCACCAGGGCCACGGCTATGGCAAAGTCGCGATAGAGATTGTTCAGCCGGTGTTTGACATTGTCCGATTGGAAGAAGGCTGGCTCTAGCCGGACGCCGGGCGGCAGGCTGGCCTTGAACTGATCCAGCACCGTCTTTACGCCATCGGTGATGTCGGTGACGTCCGTATTATCTTTCTGCGTCGCCGTAATGAACAGAGCGCGGTGGCCATTGAACCGGGTCAGATGTTGCGGTTCTTCCTGACCCCAACTGACGGCGGCCACATCGCGTACCCGCACAACCTGACCATTGAGGGTGGCGACATTGACGGCACCCACCTCTTCAAGACTCTTGAAGGCACCGCCAGACTTGACGTTGAAGCGCCGGTCTCCCGCATGGACCGCACCAATGGGTGCCTCGGCCCCAGCCCCGCGCAGGGCGTCGGCCACAGAGGTTGGCGATAGGCGAAGTTGGGCCAGTTTGGCCAGATCGACCGCGACCTGAACCTCACTGCTGGGCGCACCCCAGTAGCGGGCCTCCTTGACGCCGGGTACCGCATTGACCTTATCGCGAAGGCTGTGGGCGAGTTTCTCTAGTCGCCTCATGGGCAAGACGTCACTGACCAAGGCGACTTGGAAGAACGAAACCTCGTTGGTTCCGACCTTGCGGACCTCAAGTACGGCGAGGCCTTGGGGCAGGGAGGGACGCAGGGCATTGGCCTCGCGGATCACCTCGTCATATTTTCGGTCCGGATCGACGTCCCAATTAAACTCGACAACGACCACCGTGCCGCCATCAAAACTGGTGGACCGGATCTCACTGACATTATCGAGCCCGCTCAGTGCGTCTTCCAGCGGTTTGGCAACCAGCTGTTCCATCTCTGTCGGTGTCGCGCCGGGCAGGGCGGCCCTGACCGTCACCAAAGGAAAGGGAAACTGCGGATCTTCGGAGCGCGAGATGCTGGTCAGGGCGTTGAGGCCCAACAGGACCATCAGGGCAAAGGCGACCAGCGTAAATTGCCAGCGGCGAACAAAGAAGGCGGCAGGATTGAAGCTCATTTGGCTTGGCCAATAGAGGTGCGATCAATCACCTGAACCTTTTGTCCATCGGCGATCAGGCCGGCACCGGCAGTGATGACCTTAGCATCGGGCGTAAGGCCTTGGATCAGGGCGTCGTCACCGTCAAAGCCGCCGAACGTGACCTTGGTTTGCTTAGCGATACCGTCTTTGGGATCAAAACGCAGGACAAGGGCGGTCTTGCCGTCGGCCTCCATAATGGCCTCTGCCGGAACGCGCGAATAGGCACCCGTGGAGCTGGCCGCCGCTAGGCCTGTGGCCTCGATCTTGGCGCTGGCGATCAGACCGCTGCGCAGGCCGGGGGTGGCCGGGAGAGTAATCTCAATATCGATGGCCCCACTCTGAGCGCCCGCGCGCTGGCCGATGCGGCTGACCGATCCGGTTAGGGTTTGATTGGGTAGGGCATCCAGCGTGATGGCGGCGCTGGCCCCCAAGCGGATCTTGCTAATATCGCGATCAGACAGGGGTACGCGCAAGACCAGAGGGCTGGCCTCATCGGCGAGGCTAAGGACCGCTTGACCGGGCTGAACCACCTCTCCGGCTTGAGCATTGCGGGTCAAGATCACGCCCTTGGACGGCGCGACCAGATTGGCCCAGCGCCGGTCAAAGGCGGCGGCATCATAGGCGGCCTGCGCCGAGGTTGCGGCGGCGCTCTGGACCTCGGCGCGTTGGCGACTGACAATCCCGGCGTCGGCCAGCTTGACATAGCGCGCCTCGTCCTTGCGGGCGCGGTCGAGGTCTGCAGTGGTCTGACGAAGACGCGACTCCACGGCGGCGGGATCTAGTCGGGCTAGGAGCTGCCCAGCCTTAACACTATCGCCTTCGTCTACGGAGAGGCCGGTTATGACGCCCGGAATACGGAACGACAGGACCATCTCGCGCTGACGGCGCAGGGCGCCGGTCACAGACAGGGTTTGGCCGCTATTGGGCGCCACTAAGGCAACGATTTCGACGGTTGGTAAGGCTGCTTCGACCACGGCCTTGTCCTTGCCGCCGCATCCGGACAGCAGGGTTAACCCGAGAAGGGCCGACAGACAGGTCGCGGTAAGACGATGGTTTTGCACGGGAAGCCCAATCCTGTGGCCCCACTCATCACATCGACGAACAGGCCCAATCCTAAGACAATAATATTCGCAACCTTAGCGGTTAATTAACGCGGGGAAATAACCAACGTTCGAGTTTAGACGGGCCGATCACCAAGGATGGTGACGCGCTCCATGCGCCGCACGGCGGGCCAATAGTCAGAGGCGGCATAGTGCTGGCTGGCTCGATTGTCCCAGAAGGCGATGGAATGGGGCTGCCAGCGGAAACGACACTGATATTCCGGGATCGCGGCCTGGGCATAGAGGTGCTTCAGAAGGGCATCGCTTTCGGCCCTATCCATCCCGACAATGTGCTGAGTGAAGGCGACATTGACATAGATGGCCTTGCGACCCGTCTCTGGGTGGGTGCGCACGACGGGGTGCTCCATCATCGGATAGAGCTTGTTAAAGGCTTCGATCTCTTCGGGTGTCTTGCCCTGCTTGGCCATGATTTTGCGGAAGTGCGCAAAGTCGTGAACCGCATAGGCCCCCTCGATCTTGGCCTTGATCTCGTCGGTCAGGCCGTCATAGGCCGCATACATGTCGGCAAAGAGGGTGTCGCCGCCGATCGGCGGAATCTCGATGGCCCGCAGGATCGAACCCAATGACGGCTTTTCGCGCCAGGTGACATCGCTGTGCCAGAAGTTCTCCTTGCCCCGGCTTTCCCGATTATGGGTAATGGCCAAGACTTCGGGATAGCCCGGCTTTTCCGGTGCGAAGGGGTGAACCTCTAGACCACCGAAATTGCGGGCAAAGGCCAGATGCTGGTCAGTGTCGATCTCCTGATCTCGGAAGAACAGCACCTTCCAGTCCAACAGCGCCTGCCGGATCGCCGCGACCTGACCGGCCTCAAGAGGCTGGCGCAGATCAACGCCACCGACCTCTGCGCCAATGGTTGGCGTCAGAGGCGTTAGGGTCAGCCCATCAAGG
>JBEGOG010000114.1:0-5774 GCA_041182125.1 Pseudomonadota bacterium | reverse complement strand
TCAGGATTAGTGGCCTTAACCTGTCCCATGCGGATCGTACGGCCTACCGCCCAGCCGCCTTCCCGGCTCTGGTCACGGACAATGGACGCCACGTCGCCTAATCAACGGCGGATTGACGCCCTTTAAAATAGACGTGAAAAGTGGGGTATCTCAGGAGATGTCCTCATGGCCAAGATTCGTGCTGTTCCTGATCGGCATGAGGGTCAACAGATGGTGGAAGGTCTGGAAGTGGTGGCCCGTCGCAACCGCCATGCCGCGCATGATCATTGAGCTCTATAAGAACCCCGAGCTTGGCATGCTCCATGCCCAGACCCTGTTCGCTTTCCCCAATATCGTGGTCACGCAATATTGGCGCAGCTTCGAGGCCCTAGAGGCCTATGCCAAGGATAAGGACAAGGCTCACCTGCCCGCTTGGCAGGCTTTCAACAAGAGCATTGGATCAGACGGCGATGTCGGCATCTGGCACGAGACCTATCTGATCTCGCCCGGCCAATATGAGAACGTCTATAACAATATGCCCGCTTGGGGCCTCGGCGCGGCCGGAACCCTGCACGAGGCCAAGGGACCGCGCGCCTCAGCCGGAAAAAGGCTGAAGGCGACGCTTCCCGATCCGTCCTAGCCTGCGGCTTGAACTAGAGCGTCCGCCATGCGGGCGCTCTTCAGCTTTTCCGCCACAAGGAACGACAGCTCCAAGGCCTGATCGGCATTGAGGCGGGGATCGCAATGGGTGTGATAGCGGTGCGACAGCTCGTCCTCTGACAGGGCCTTGGCCCCACCAATGCACTCAGTGACGTTCTGCCCGGTCATTTCCAGATGGACGCCACCGGGATGGACGCCTTCGGCCTGCGCGACCTCGATGAAGCTGCGCACCTCGCTCAGGACCCGGTCGAACGGACGGGTCTTGTAGCCATTAGAGGCCTTCAAGGTGTTGCCGTGCATCGGATCGGTCGACCAGACCACCGAACGCCCGGCCTTCTTGGTCGCGGCCATCAGGCGCGGCAAACGGTCGGCAATCTTATCTGAGCCAAAACGACCGATCAGGGTCAAGCGGCCCGCTTCATTGTGCGGGTTCAGCACATCGATCAGGCGCAGAAGATCATCCGGCTCCATGGTCGGGCCGCACTTGATGCCGATGGGGTTCTTGATGCCACGCATATATTCGATGTGCGCGCCATCGAGCTGACGCGTGCGCTCACCGATCCATAACATGTGGGCCGAGGTGTCGTACCAATCGCCCGATGTGGAATCGACACGGGTCATGGCCTCTTCAAAGCCCAAGAGTAGGGCCTCATGGCTGGTGAAGAACTCCACCCGGCGCAGGTCTGGTTGCGATTCAGGTGTAATGCCAATCGCGCTCATGAAGGCCAGGGACTCAGAAATCTTCTCTGACAGCTCGTTGTAACGTGCGCCTTGCGGGCTATCGGCCACGAAACCGAGGGTCCAGCGGTGGATATTGTAGAGATCGGCATAGCCGCCGCCAGCAAAGGCGCGCAGCAGGTTCAGTGTCGCCGCAGACTGGCCATAGGCCTTGAGCAGGCGCTCAGGATCGGGCGCACGCTGCTCTGGCTCAAAGTCCATGCCATTGATGATGTCACCGCGATAGGACGGCAGGGTCACGCCATCGATGGTCTCGATGGGCTCTGAGCGCGGCTTAGCAAACTGACCGGCGATCCGGCCGACCTTTACGACCGGCTTGCCACCGGCAAAGGTCAGGACCACGGCCATCTGCAAGATCAGACGGAAGGTGTCCCGGATATTGTCGGCGTGGAACTCTTTGAAGCTTTCAGCGCAGTCACCGCCCTGAAGCAGGAACGCCTTGCCCTCGGCCACATCGCCGAGCAACGACTTCAAACGACGGGCCTCACCGGCAAAGACCAGCGGCGGCATGGACCGCAAGGTCTGCTCAACGCGCTCCAGCGCAGCACCATCCGGATAGTCGGTTGGCACGTGCTTAGCGGGCTTTTGTCTCCAAGACGGGGGAGTCCAACGGTCGGTCATGGCAAATACTCGAAAATGACAAGGCTGGGCTTATAGACCAGCGCCAGCCCTAAGGCAAAAACTTGCCGCAAGAAAGCGAAGCAACCCTTAAAGGGTCGGCTCCAGCCACAGATTTTGGGCGGCAGGACGTGCGCGCTTGAGAGCCACAATAACCGCGAGGGCCAAGGCCCCCAGCGCCAGCCACCATTCTTGCCAGATGCCAAAACTGACCGCGCCGATCATCAGATAGGCACAGGCGCTGGCCGCCGCAACAGCCGCAAGACGGCGATCGACCTCGACCAGGTCATAGATCGCCTTGAGCAGAAAGAGCCAAGCCGTAGCCATCAGGACCGCGCCCACGGCCCCCAACTCCAGCCAGACCTGTAAGGCTCCATTATGGGTGTGCAGGGGAATGGCATTGCCAAAGGTTCGGCTCGCATCCAGCCCCCAACCCAGAAGCGGGTGCTCCATGATCCTCGCGGTGGCAAAGCTCCATATGTTGAGGCGCGCATCCCATGACGCCCCGAGCACGGCTTGAGCCCGTAGGACTAGCCCTTGATCGACGGCCAAGAGCACCAAAAGAGGAGTCGCAACCCAATAGAGCGTCGTTGCTGCGACCAGCAGCAGGATCGCTAGACGTCCCGTCATTGCGACCGCGCCATAGGCCAACAGACCTACGGCCAGTCCTGCCAAGGCCGCATCGGCACTCATCTGAACCGCCGCTGCAACAAGGCCGATAAACAGGGTCCCGATCATCCACTGGCTGAGCCCCTTGGCAAATCGGCCCGACAGGAACAGGGCAACGGGCCAGCAGAACAGCGCCAAAATATAGGTCGCCTGAGCCACATTCTTGATCGCGAGGTCAGGGCGGATCGGTTGGTCGAAGATCACTTTCAGTCTTTGATAGATCGCGGCACCGTAGGAGCCTTCGACCAAGACCAGCGCCGCAACCAAGACCAATCCCACCGCTAGCGCGGTCAGGGCCCGCCTCGCCAAGGCCTGAGGCAGGCTCGCCGCCGCCACAACGAACGCGCCATAGAGCACAGACTGCAGGACCAGTTTCAAGGCCGTCTGCTTTTCGAGATCCGCCAAGAGGGCCGCAAGGCTCAAATCCTTTGTCAGAGGCGACCAGGCCATACTCACCACGCCCCACAGGGCTAAGGCCATCCAAGGCCAGACCATCGGCGAAGGCAGGCGCGCGCGCTTGACCAGAGCCAGAGCAAACAGCCCCCCAATGGCCACCAAGGCGGCAAAACCCAAGGGTCCGGCATAGGCCAGCAGTCCGGTCAGGCCAAAGATCGCGACAAAGACCCCGCCCAGCCAAGCGGCGCGCACGCCGGTCAGTTCTGGCGCGGCCTCAAGGGCAGGGATGGGCTGCGTGAGCCAAGACCGCAGCGCGCCGAAAGCCGAGCCCACAGGCCCTACCCCGCTACCGGAGCGACATACTTGTCACGCATGGTCACAAGTTCTTCAGCTGCCGTTGGGTGGACCGCGCAGGTCTGGTCCCACTGTGACTTGGTCACGCCCATCTTGATGGCGATGGCCGCCATCTGGATCATTTCGGGCGAGTCTGGCCCGACCACGTGACAGCCGACAATGACCTGCGTCGCCTCGACCACGATCAGCTTCATCAGCATGCGATCTTCGCCGCCAATGAAGGTGTATTTCATGGGCCGGAACTTGGCCATATAGACATCGACGGCACCATATTTCTGACGGGCCTCAGCCTCGCTCAAGCCCACCGTACCGATGGGCGGCTGCGAGAAGACGGCAGTTGCCACCATGTCATGGTCGAAGGCCGAAGGATTGGCCTTGAACACGGTCTCGACAAAGGCCACGGCCTCGCGGATCGCAACGGGGGTCAGGTTGATCCGATCCGTCACATCGCCAATGGCGTAGATATTGTCCGCGCTGGTCTTGGAATGCTGATCCACGGCGATGGCGCCGCGATCATTCAGCGCCACTCCGGCCTTTTCCAGGCCAAGCTCGTCGACATAGGGCACCCGTCCGACCGCAAACATCACCGCATCTGAGGTCAGGCTTTCGCCGCCCTTCATATGGCTCACCAGCCCGGCTGGCGTCTTTTCGATCCGCTCATGCTGGCTGTCGAGAATGATCTTGATGCCGCGCTTGCGCATCTCGTCGGCCAAGTGGACCCGCACATCCTCGTCAAAGCCGCGCAGGATGTTGGCACCGCGATAGACCAGCGTCGTATCGACTCCTAGGCCATTGAAAATCCCGGCAAACTCCACCGCAATATAGCCGCCGCCAACAATGACGATGCTCTTGGGCAGGGCAGGCAGATGGAAGGCCTCGTTCGACGAGATGGCATGTTCGATACCGGGAACATCCGAAGGCATCCAAACGCGACCGCCAACGGAGATCAAGATCTTGTCCGCCGTGACAACCCGGTCTTGACCGACCAACTCAATGCGATGGGCATCCAAAAGCCGGGCCTTGGCCATGATCAACTCAGCCCCCGCCTTGGTCAGGTTGGCGACATACATACCCGACAGCCGTGCAATCTCAGCATCCTTGCGGGCCAGAAAGGTCGGCCAGTCAAAGGTTGGTGCCTGCTCGGGCAGGGTCCATCCAAAGCCCTGCGCTGTCTCGAAGGCATGACTAAATTCAGAGGCATAGACCATGAACTTTTTGGGCACGCAGCCGCGAATGACGCAGGTGCCGCCGACCCGATCTTCTTCGGCCACCGCCACCCGCGCGCCGGTCATGGCCGCCAGTCTTGCCGCCCGCACGCCGCCAGACCCGGCACCGATCACAAACAGGTCGTAGTCATGCTGGCTCATGGTCAGGTCCTATGGTCGAAACAGAAAGGGGGCTAAATCAGCGGGTCAGGCGTTGGACACCGTCAGGTCCGGCGACCAGAGCCTCATCGGCAAGGTCGAGGAACAGACCATGGTCCACCACGCCGGTAATGCTCTTCAGAGCATCGGCAAGGGCTGAAGGATCGGTAATCACACCGCAGGGTGCGTCATAGATCAGGTTGCCGCCATCGGTCAGAACGGGCTTACCGTCCTTTTCGCGCAAACGCGGGGTGGCGGCGATATCGCAGTCGATGAGGGCATCAACAATCCGGCTTGCTATGGTCAGGTGACCAAAGGCTACAACCTCTATGGGCAGGGAGAAGGCCCCGAGCGTCAGCACCACCTTGGCATGATCGGCAATCACAACGCAGCGGCGCGAGGCCTCCCAGACCAGCTTTTCACGCAAGAGCGCTGCGCCGCCGCCCTTGATCAGCGACAGGCCCGGTCCGATCTCGTCCGCACCATCGACCGTCAAGTCGAGCGTTCCGGCCTCGTTGAGGCTGATCATAGGAATGCCCAACGAAAGGGCCAAATCTTCGGTCGCCTGAGAGGTCGAAACCCCTCTGATATCGAGCCCCCGCGCCGCCAAAGCCTTGACGAACCATGCCGCCGTGGACCCGGTGCCAAGGCCAACGGTCATGCCGGGCTTTACGAGTTGAGCGGCGGCCTCTCCGGCCGCGCGCTTTTGCAGATCAGCGCTTGAGGACATAGCGCCTTCTTATCCCAGCTTAGCGTTTCGCACTACGCGCGAGTTTCATGGCGCGGAACCTTGCGGCCCAGCCGGTTTTCACAGTTTGGGCGGCCCGCCCCAGCGCGAGATCCCCCGCCGCCACATTCGCCGTGATGACCGAGCCCGAGCCCGTCATGGCCCCCTCACCGATGGTTACAGGGGCAACTAACGCGGTATTGGATCCGATAAAGGCCCCGGCCCCAACCTCGGTATGATGTTTGTCAAAGCCGTCATAGTTACAAAAG
>JBEGOG010000113.1:0-5606 GCA_041182125.1 Pseudomonadota bacterium | reverse complement strand
GCCTTCTTGAGGCTGGCCTGAGGCGCAGGCTCCCAGTCGGCGATGATGTTCAGGGCCACGTCGTCATCGGACGCGCAGGTTGGCGCAGCCTTCGCCTTGGCCTTAGATGAGGCCTTGGTCCAGCCACTGAGCAGGGTGGCGCTGAGGCCATCGGCCCCGGCAGCGGCCCCGACCGTGGTCTGATTTTGGCGGGTCAGGTCTGGGCTGAAGGATCCGGAAAGCTCGTCCCAAGCCAAGGTGCCGCCCGCCTGCATGTGCAGATGAACCACGGGCGAGAAGCCGCCAGAGACCGCGATCAGGTCGCAGTCAAGCGCCGTGACCTTGCCGCCAATCAGGGCGCTGGCCCCCTTGAGGCCCTTGGCCGAGCCCTTGGCCGCGATCAGCTTGGCCCCGAAATGGACCGGCAGCTGCGCTACGGCCTTTTGGACCAAGGCACTGCGGTCCCCATTAGCAGGGCGGCTATCGAGGATGGCGGTAATAGACCCACCGGCCTCAGCCAAGGCCAATGCTGTGCGGTAGGCATCATCATTATCGGTCGTGATGACCGCTCGCGACCCGGCTCGCACGCCATAGCGGCGCAGATAGGTGCGCACGGCACCGGACAGCATCACCCCGGGGAGGTCGTTACCTTCAAACAGACGGGGCCGCTCAAACGCGCCGGTTGCGAGGATCACCTTGCCTGCCCGCACGCGCCACAGCCGCTGGGCCAGACCATCGGGGCCCGGCGTTTGGCCCGGCTCGGTGAGACGCTCAACGAGGTTGACTAGGTCGTGATCATAATAGCCCGCTGCCGTGGTGCGGGTCAGGATACGCCCACCCGACGCGATCAAGGTCTCGCGGGCCTTGGCGATCCAAAGGTCAGAGGCAAGGCCGTCAATGGTCGCGGGGTCGGTCAGCAAAGAGCCGCCGATGCGCTCATCCTGCTCGGCCAAGATCACCCGCGATCCCGCCGCGCTGGCCGATAGGGCTGCGGCAAGGCCTGCCGGTCCAGAGCCAACGACCAGCACGTCACAGAAGGCGGCGCGATGCTCATAGATATCCGCATCGGCCTTAGTCGGCGGCATACCGAGACCCGCCATCTGACGGATCAGATGCTCATAGAGCAGCCATAGCTTAGGCCCGCCGAAGAAGGTCTTGTAATAGAAACCCGCCGGAATGAAGGGCGAAATCAGGCTGTTGAGACCGCCCAAATCAAAGCCAAGGCTGGGCCAGCGGTTCTGGCTCTGGCTTTGCAGGCCCTCATAGATAAAGACATCGGTCGCGCGGCTATTGGGCTCATAACGCCCGCCAGATCCAGCCTGGACCAAGGCGCTCGGCTCTTCGATACCCGCTGCCATGACGCCGCGAGGGCGGTGATATTTGAAGCTGCGACCAAACAGAACCACGCCATTGGCCAAGAGGGCCGAGGCGAGGCTGTCTCCGGCAAAACCCTGATAGGTCTTGCCATCAAAGACGAAGCTGACAGGACGGCTGCGGTCAATCAGGCCGCCATCGGCAAGACGTATGGGGCCGCTCATGAGGGAGTTTCCATGTCGACGGGAAGGACCGCGCTGATCTGGTGATTATGGGTGTCGCGGTGAACCTTGAGCCAGCCTGCGCAGCCATAGGTATGGCGCCATAGCTCCCAAGACGGTCCGCGCGGATTTTCACGCGTGAACAGCTTGTGGATTAGGTCCGGCAAGGTCTCGGTCGGGGTCACAATCGAGGCCAAGGGACGCTCGAAGGTGAATTCGGCCTGGGCGCGGGGTCCGCAGTTGGGGCAGGCGATCAACAGCATGGGGGCCTCAACGGTGATGCGGCATGGGACCGGCACCGGTCTCATCAATGGTCGCGCCGGTCTCGAACCGGTCTAGGCTAAAGGGCGCATTGAGCGCATGGGGCTCGCCCTTGGCCAAGGTATGGGCATAGGTCCAACCCGAGGCCGGAGTGGCCTTGAAGCCGCCATAGCACCAGCCGCCATTGAGATAGAGCCCCTCAACCGGCGTCGTGCCGATGATCGGTGATCCATCAAAACTCATATCGGTCGTGCCCGCCCAAGAGCGCAGCATCCGAAGACGCGACAGGGCCGGGAACAGGGCGATGCACTGACCGGCGACACCCTCGATCCGGTCGGGACGACCGCGCTGAGAATAGGTCGGATAGAGGTCTGGATCGCCGCCCATGACGATCTCGCCCTTGTCCGACTGGCTGACATAGGCGTGGATCGATTGGGACATGATGACCATGTCGATCATCGGTTTGACCGGCTCAGAGACAAAGGCCTGCAACAGGTGCGACTCGATGGGCAGGCGAAGGTCCGCCATGGCCGCCACCTGGCCGGAATTACCCGCCACGCAGATGCCGACCCGGTCCGCGCCGATCGTACCGCGCGTGGTCTGAACGCCCGTGACCCGGCCACCCACCATGTCCATGCCCAGAACTTCGCAGTTCTGGATCACATCGACGCCCAGCGCATCGGCTGCGCGCGCATAGCCCCACGCCACAGCATCATGGCGCGCCGTGCCGCCGCGAGGCTGGTTCAAGGCCCCGACGATCGGATAGCGCGCCTTGTCGGACAGGTCGAGCAGGGGCAGCTTCTTGCGAAGCTGGTCCATGGTCATGAATTCAGCATCAATGCCCGCTGCGCGCATGGCATCGCCGCGCTCGGCCAGACGGATCATGTCGCTGTCGGAATGGCCCAGGAACATGGCCCCGCGCTGGCTGAACATGACATTGTAGTTGAGGTCGTCGCTCATCCCCTCCCAGAGCTTTAGCGAGAACTCGAACAGATTGTGCAGGGCCGGTTGGCGATAGTTGGAGCGCACGATGGTGGTGTTGCGGCCCGTATTGCCGCCGCCGATCCAACCGCGCTCAAGAACCGCGACATTACGGATACCGTGGACCTTGGCCAGATAATAGGCCGTCGCCAGACCGTGGCCGCCGCCGCCGATGACGATGACGTCATAATGGGACTTAGGGGCTGGATCGCGCCAGGCCCGCTGCCAAGACTTTTGACCATTGAGCCCGCCGCGTAACAGGCTGAGGGCCGAGTAGCGCTGCATGGCGAAGGATCATCCTATTGGCTGGGGTTAAACTCTTACAGCCGTTCTGATTCTTGGCCTCGCCTAAAAATTATATCAACAGCCACAAAAATTAGATTCGCCAAAAGGGGCATTGTCCCATCGTCTGGCGCTCAGATTTTGCGGTATAGACGCCGCTGACGCTGTTTTCGCGTTGATGAAGGCCCAGACAATATGACCGTGACCGCCGCCATTACCGATAAGGACCAGTTCATCCTGATCCTCAAATGCCCTGACCGTAAGGGCGTCGTTGCCGCTGTTTCTGGTTTTCTGGCCGACAATGATGCCTCGATCTTGGAGTCCAATCACTTCAACGAGCGCATGACCGATCAGTTCTATATGCGCACAGTCTTTCGCCAGGACGGCGACGGCATGCCGCCGATTGAGGACCTGCGCAAGGGTTTCGACCTGATTGCTCGGCGCTTCAACATGGAGTGGGACCTGTTCGATGCCAACATCAAGCCAAAGGTGCTGATCGCAGTCTCGAAGTTCGGCCACTGCCTCTATGATCTGCTGCACCGCTGGCGCAGCGGCATATTGCCGGTCGATATTGTAGGCGTGGTCTCCAACCATGACGATATGCGCTCCTTCGTCGAATGGAGCGGCATCCCCTATTTCCACCTGCCGGTGACCAAGGATACCAAGGACCAGCAAGAGGCGGCCTTCTTAGGTCTGGTCAAGGATCTCGACGTCGATCTGGTGGTTCTGGCTCGCTATATGCAAATCCTGTCGCCGGACCTGTGCCGTGCCCTATCGGGACGTTGCATCAATATCCATCACTCGTTCCTGCCCAGCTTCAAAGGGGCCAAGCCTTACCATCAGGCCTTCGAACGGGGGGTCAAGATCATTGGGGCCACCGCGCACTATGTGACCACCGACCTTGATGAGGGTCCGATCATCGAGCAGGGCGTGCAGCGCGTTGACCATGGCGATACGCCAGACGATCTGGTCGAGATTGGCCGCGATGTGGAATGTAACGTGCTGGCCCGCGCGGTGCTGTGGCACGTCGAACGCCGCATCGTGGTCAATGGACGCAAGACGGTGGTCTTTTCGTAAGGCTCAAACCGCCCCTCACTTGACATTCCGCCCCCTGCCCATGCTCTTCTGTCCTGACGCTGCATGAGACGGCGATATGGAAACGGGTAGGAGAGCATCATGAAGGCCGCTGTTTTACGTCAGGTGGGCAGCCCCCTCCTCATCGAGCAGGTCAAGATCGGCAAGCCGGGGCCGCACGAGGTGCTGATCCGCACCGCTGCCGCAGGCGTGTGCCATTCGGACCTCCATTTCATCGAAGGCTCCTATCCCTTCCCGCTGCCCGCCGTTCTGGGCCATGAGAGCGCCGGGGTGGTCGAGCAGATCGGTTCTGAGGTTCGCACCGTCAAGGTCGGCGACCACGTCATCACCTGCCTGTCAGCCTATTGCGGCCACTGCGAGTCCTGCCTGACCGGGCGCATGTCGCTCTGCGTCAGCCCCGAGACCAAGCGCAGTGCAGGCCAAGAGCCGCGCCTTTGCGAAGAGGTCACCCCTCAGCGCCCCGGCAATATGAACCAGTTCCTCAACCTCTCCTCCTTTGCCGAGCAGATGCTGATCCACGAACATGCCTGCGTCGCCATCCGCAAGGACATGCCGCTGGACGTGGCCGCCCTGATCGGCTGCTCGGTGACCACGGGCGTGGGCGCAGTGATCCACACCTCCAATGTTCGCGCTGGCGAGACCGTGGCCGTGATCGGCTGCGGCGGCGTCGGTCTTGCGGCCATTAACGGCGCGGACATTGCCGGAGCCGGACGGATCATCGCGGTGGACCGTTTCCCCTCCAAGCTAGAACTGGCCAAGAGCTTTGGGGCCACCGATGTGGTCACTGCCAATGACGGTGATGCCGTGGCTCAGGTCATGGAACTGACCAGCGGCGGTGTTCATCACAGCTTCGAAGCCATCGGCCTGAAGGCCACCGCCGAACAGTCCTTCAAGATGCTGCGCCGGGGCGGCACCGCCAACATCATCGGCATGATCCCCGTCGGCGTGAATATCGAGCTGCACGGGGCTGATTTCTTGGGTGAGAAGCGTATTCAAGGCTCGCTGATGGGCTCCAACCGCTTCCCCGTGGACATGCCGCGCCTGGTGGACTTCTACCTGCAAGGCAAGCTCAAGCTCGATCAGATGATCTCGCGCCGGCTCAAGCTGGAACAGATCAACGACGCCTTTGACGAACTGCGCCGAGGCGAACTGGCCCGCTCGGTCATTGTTTTCGATCAATAGGGCCTTGGCCCAGACCCTCCATTAGGAACCCAAAGAATGACCCATTATCTAACCGCTCTGGTGACGCTGCTGGCGGTCCTGACCTTTTTCTGGACCACCCTGCGGGTTGCCACGGCGCGCGGCAAATATGATGTAAAGGCCCCCGCCACCAGCGGACCTGAAGAGTTTGACCGCTATTTCCGCGTGCAGATGAACACGATGGAGGGCCTGATTCAGTTCCTGCCCTCGCTCTGGATCTTCGCCCTGTTCGGCAATGAGCAGATCGGTGCCGCCTTGGGTCTGATCTGGATC
>JBEGOG010000112.1:0-10378 GCA_041182125.1 Pseudomonadota bacterium | reverse complement strand
CGGTCCGGGAAGCGCCCGAATTTGATCATGTCCACGCCGACGATATAGACATCGCTCATTGGAATTTCCTTTTGCCCCAAGAGGCCCGTTAGAGGGGATTATCGGCCCTCAGGCCGGGACGAAGACGTAGCTGAGATAGGCTTGGCCGCCCGCATTGGCGGGCACGACCTCGCGGTAGGCGATCTTGACGGGCATGTCGAAATGCAAGGCGTCCAAAGAAGGCTCGATATCTGTCAAGGTGCCCTTAAGGTGCGCGCCATCGTCCAGATCGACGACCACGTCGATAAACGGGGTCTTCACGCCGGGAAAGCTGCGGTGGACTAGGGTGTAGGCATAGAGCTTGCCGGTCTCGGCCAGACGCAGGGGCTTCATCTGGCCGCGCGTGCAGCATTTGGCGCAGATCTGGCGCTCACCCACGAATATTTCGCCGCAGGCATCGCATCGGCTCGCGGCGAGGTACGGCGTTCCATCATCATCGCGTTTGAGAAACGGGGTGAGCAGGGGTGTTTGAGTAGCTGTGGTCATGATCGTGCTCGGCTTGCGCCTAATCCTTATATTGGAGGCGAAGGGCCTTTTTGTCCGGCTTGCCAAGACCGCTCACCGGGATCGCATCGACAAAGACTACAGATTTTGGCGCTTGGACCACACCTTTCTTGTCGCGGACCAAGGCGATCAATTCGGCTTCCGAGACCTCAGCACCGTCGCGCAGCACGACAATCGCCTTGATGGCCTCGCCCCATTTTTCATGAGGAACGCCGATGACGGCGGCAGCCGCCACGGCCGGGTGCGAGGACAGCACGTCTTCGACTTCACGCGGATAGACGTTGAAGCCGCCGGAGATGATCATGTCCTTCTTGCGGTCGACAATGTTCAAGAAACCTTCCGGATCGCGAATGGCAATGTCGCCCGTATGGAGCCAGCCGCCTTCGAAGGCCTCGGCAGTCTGTTCAGGCTTGTTCAGATAGCCGCTCATCAGCAGCGGGCCTTGCACGCAGATCTCGCCCGGCGTGCCGTCTGGAACGGGCTGGCAATTATCATCCATCAGCGCCACGCGAACCCAAGGCACAGGACGCCCACAGGAGGCCAGCCGATGTAGGTTATTGGGGTCATGCTCGGCCCGGCGCATAACCGTCACGGACATGGGGGCTTCGGCCTGGCCATAGAACTGGAAGAAGATCTTGCCCAGCTTCTCTATGCCCTCTTTGAGGCGGGTCGGCGAGATGGACGATGCCCCATAGTAGATGACCTCTAGGCTCGACAGGTCATATTCGTGGAAGCGCGGATGATCGAGCAGGGCGTAGATCATGGTCGGCACCATCAGCACGCAGGTGATGCGGTGCTTCTGGATCGCTTCCAGCACCGCGCCAGGCTCAAATCCGGGCAGCACCACCATCGAGCCGCGCTTGATCATGGTCGGCATGAACACCGCGCCCCCGCCATGGCTGAGGGGAGAGCAGACCAGTTGGCGGATCTCGCTCGGCCACTCCCATTCCTTCAGCAAGATGTCCATGGCCGCGCCGCCATAGCGCGCCGAGCCCATGATGGCCTTGGGCTTGCCGGTTGTGCCGCCCGAATAGCTGAGCCGCACAATATCTTCGGGGCTATTGCGCAAGGGGGTGAGCGGGCCCGGCTCATAGGTCGCCGCCTGCGCTGTCAGGTCTTGCCCGACCTGCGTCGCCCCGAGCGCAACCAGATGTTTCAGATGTGGCAGGCGCTCCTGAAGGGCCTTGGCCTGTTCTTGATAGTAGCCGGGATCAAAGATCAGGGCCTCGATATGAGCGTCCTCGATCATGTAGGCCAGATCATCGACCGACCCCATCGGATGCATGGCCACCACGCAGACATCGGTGAAGGCGAGGGCTCCGTTGACGAACAGGACCTCGGGCCGATTGCGCGACAAAAGGCCGACACGCGTTCCCTTGGGTAGGCCCAGAGACTTCAGCGCCTGGGCATAGGTGCTGATCACATCGCGATATTCGCGGGCGGTGACCACCCGCCCGCTGTCATTGAACAGGACCACAGGGCGATCCAGATCATAGGATAGTGAATGGATCAGAAGATCACCGCCAGACAGGGTGGTATCGGCAAGAACCGGCTCGTGGAGCTGGGGATCGGCAGGGGTCATGACAGGGGTTCCGTTCTGTTAGATCGGCGATCAAATGACGAGGTTTAGGCTTGCGCGGTGGCGGCGAGGGCGAGCAGGAGGGGATTGACGGCCTGATCGTCCCAAGAGGTGCGCGGACCCACCAAGATGCCGCCATCGACCACATGGTGTGTGCCGGTCACGAAGCTGGACTCGTCGCTCGCCAGATAGAGCGCCGTCTTGGCAATATCTAACGGTGCGCCGGCGCGGCGGATGGGCTGCATCTGGGCGGCCGCATCGACGAGGCTGGCAGCCATCTGGTCGGCTACCTCACGGCTATGGCCGACCGCGACGCCAAAGATCGGGGTGACAATGACCCCTGGGCAGATGGCATTGACCCGGATGTTGCGTACCGCAAGCTCTGCCGCCGCCAGCTTGGACAGGTGGATGACGGCGGCTTTGGCGACCCCGTAAGCCAGACCCCAACCGGCTTCGAGACCGGCGATGGAGGCGGTGTTGATGATCGAGCCACCGCCGCGCGCCTCCATCAAGGGGATGACGTGCTTAATGCCCAGCATCGGTCCGCGCAGCAGCAGGGCTTGGGTCTGATCCCAGCCCTCGGTGGGCATGTCGGCGATACCGGAAACCACGCCGCCGGTCCCGGCATTGTTGAACAGGATGTCTAGGCCACCGAAAGCCTTTGCGGCTGCGGCGACGGCTGCTTCGATGTGGGCCTCAAGGGTTACGTCGCAGTGACGATAGACGACGGCCCCATTGAAACGGGCCTCAAGCATGGCCCCCTTTTCATCCTGCATGTCGGCAACCAGAACCTTGGCCCCTTCGGCGACGAACAGTTCTGTGGTCGCCAGTCCGATCCCGGAGCATCCTCCAGTGATCAGTGCGATCTTGCCCTCTAGCCGTCCTGCCATGGTCGTCTCCCTATGTCACTTTTGGACTTTGCCACACTTGCTGTGGCATTGGCCGAGCCGAGGTTACTAGATTTGCCGCGCCAGATAGGCGGCTTCATGAATGGCATTGGCATAGGACCGCGGCGTGCGGGCATCACCAACCGTGTGCACGACCATACCCTTCCCACTCAGTTCTTGGGCCAGTCCATTGACGGGCTTGCGGCCCTGACAGATCACGAGGCTGTCGGCCTCCAGCGTTTGAACCGCCCCGTCCGCGCCCATGAAGGTTGCGCGGTCCGCACCAATATTGGTTAGGGTTTGACCCGTCTCAATCGCGATGGCCTCATAGGCCAAGACCCCCGCTATGACCATGGCGCGGGACCCGACATAGTTGGCGGGCACATAGGAGCCCTTGCCATCGAGCAGCTTGACGGTGTGACCCGCGCGCTTGAGCTCGATCGCCAGTTCAGCCCCCTCGCCAGCACCCCAGATGATCACCGATTTGCCGGGCGTTTTGGCACCGTCGCGCGCCATGACCTCGTCGATGGTCAGCGCGAAGCCGCTCTTGCGAGCTGCCTCTAGGCCGTCGATCACGGGCAGATGGGCTTCAGCGCCGGTGGCGATCACCACCACATCCGGCCTTTCGGCGAGAACCATCTCAGCGGTGGCCTCAACACCAGTGCGCACCTTGACCCCGAACTTTTCCATCATCTTGCGGTGATAGGTGGGTTGATGGCGCAGCATCTCCATATTGGGCAGGTGTGGATAGTTGCCCGCCCAGTCCATGGCCCCGCCAAGGGTTTTGGACCGCTCCCAAACCGTAACATCATGGCCAATCTCTTGAGCCGTCAGAGCATATTCCATTCCGCCAGAGCCGCCGCCGATGACCAGCACCTTTTGCGGGCGTGCCGTTGCGTGGATCCGGAACTCGTCCTCGCGGCCGAAGCTGGCATTTTGGGCCGAGCCCGCCCAGCCCTTGCCGAAGATGTTGCCCTGCAGCAGGGACGCGCCGGTATGGGTCGACAGACGGATCTCGTCCTCACGACCATTAAGCATCTTGTTGGGGAAGTCAGGATCATCCAGCGACAGGCGGCAGACCCCGGCAAAATCAGCGCCGCCGTCATCGACCATGGTGCGCAGATGATCGGGCGTGATCAGGTTGGCCGATCCAATCAAAGGCATGTCGATGCCCTTTTCAACCAGCAGGGCCTTGAGGGTCTGGATATTGTTCAGATTGATCATCTTGGCCGAATAGAAGGAGGGGCCAATGAACTCGGTGGAATGGACGTCCGGTCGCCGGCTTGGCGCGCCCAGCATCGAGCCGAAGGTGCAGTCCAGCGCTGCAATGCCCAAGGCGTGCAGACGCGGCGCATAGTGCTCGGCGAAATAGGCGATGTCGTAGCCGCCCTCCAAGTTCTCGTCGCAACAGAGGCGCGGAATGATCGGATAGTCCTTGCCGCATAGGGCCTGCGTCCGCTCGATGATCTCCTGGCAGAACTGGAAATGGTCCGCATAGCGGTCCGTGCGGCATGACAGAAATGGAAGGAGACGAAGTCGAATCCGGCCTCCTTGGCGCGTCGCGCGGCCTGGCCAAAATCCTCGACCAGTTGCTCATAGACCTCGGTCGGGACGACGCCGCTTTGCATATTGCCGATGACGTATTTGTTGCTCGGGCCCCAGGCGACCGTGCCCGGAATCCAGCCCTCGCCGGGTTTTAACGGCACCGTGGTTCCCAGACCTGGGATCAGGCCGCCGTAGAACACAGTTGGATGCCTGCTAAGCAGTCATTGTTCTTGATCTCTGCGACTGTGTCGCGAAACTCGATGACATAGTCCTCATCATAGAGGCCGAGCATTCGCTCATTGATCAGTCCGTCTCTGCGCACGCAGGTCGCGCCCACGATCACCGCGCCATATCCACCCTTGGCCAGCGCCCCATAGGCTGCCGCGAGGCGTCGCGTTGCATAGCCGTTTGGATCGGACAGGTTCAGGGTGGTCGGTTCGTGGATGATGCGGTTCTTGAAGCGCAGACCTTTGGCTTCAAAAGGTTCAAAAAGCTTGCTCATAGGACCTCCCAATCGTGGGTTGGTGCCAACCTCGCCACGGATATAACGACACTCTGACGGTGCCTATTGTGCGAACCCCTGAAATTAGGTCCGTTGGATAAATCAGATGACAGTGAACGCGTTTTGAGCCATGAGAGTCAACATGCAAAAGTCTCCTAGCAGAGCTGTTCCAGAGTCAGATGCGCGCACCAAGATCAAACGGGCGGCCCGTCAGCTCTTTGCCGAGCGCGGTTTTCGCAATGTCACGGTTCGTGAAATAGCAACGGCTGCGGGCCAGAAGAACCATGGTGCGGTGACCTACTATTTCGGCACCAAAGATAATCTGGCCAAAGAGATCTTGGTTGACGGCGCGAAGATCATGGAGGCGCGGCGAAACCAGATGCTCGATGCTCTGGAGGCCACGGGTCAAACCCTGTGCATTAGAGATCTGATTGAGGCGATCATTTTGCCGTCGGCAGATTTTGATGAAGGCGAAAATGCTCAAGCGCAGTCGTTCAATCGCTTCTTGTTGGATCTGAGCGCAAACTATCCCGCCACCTTTTCTGAGGCCTTGGGTGGGCGCTGGAATGTTGGCTATCAGCGCTGTTTGACCCACATGCGCCGTTTGATGCCCAACCTGACAGCCGCCGAACAGAACCGCCGGTTTATCTTTCTTGGAACCTATCTGGGCTCAATCCTTGCCCTGCGGGAGGCGATGCTGAGTGATAGGTCTCGCAGCCATCCGATCTGGCAATCTGGGTCTACCCTTGACGATATTGTGACCACTGCTGTGGCCATGGTCAGCGCCCCAAAATTGGCGTGAGTTCGGGCTTTGAATTCTAAAGGGAGCGCCTATGCTCCTCGTAAATCATAAGGTTCAACAGGGCTGTTCAGCGCTTAAGGACCGCATAAGGACAGAGGGAAGAAACCATGGATCAGTTCGACCTTATCATGATTGGCGGCGGGATCAGCGGTTCGGCGATGGCGATTGTCATGGCCCGTGCCGGTCACAAGGTTCTGGTTCTTGAGCGGTCCGAACAGTTTGAAGATCAGGTGCGCGGCGAGTGGATCGCGCCTTGGGGCGTGGCCGAAGTTCAAAGGCTGGGTCTTTACGATCTCCTGATGGGGGCCGGTGGCCATCACCTGACCCACCACATTACCTATGACGAGGTGCGCAAGCCTGAAGAGGCCGAAGCGGCTCCTTTGCCGCTGGGCATGTTTTTGCCCGATGTCCCGGGTCCCCTGTGTATCGGCCATCCAAAACATTGCCAGACCCTGTTTGATGAGGCGGTTCGCAGCGGTGCCACGGCCCTTCGCGGGGTTAATGTCTTGTCGGTCGTTACCGGGCCTACCCCTTCAGTGACCTATGAACAGGACGGCGTGACCCATACAGCCTCTGCCCGCATGGTCGTCGGGGCCGATGGTCGCAACTCTATGGTCCGTGATGCCGCCGCCATTACCCTCAATGCGGACCGCCCCCACCATATGTTCGGTGGCATGTTGGTTGAGGGCGTCGAGGGTTGGGATGAGCATACCCAAGCTATTGGCACCGAGGGTGAGTTTGCTTTTCTGGCCTTCCCGCAAGGCGATGGAAAGGTGCGGGTCTATGGCAGCTATAGCCTTGATGAGCGCTCACGCTTTTCTGGTCCCGATGGTCCGAAGCGATTTCTAGAGAGCTTTCGCGTGAACTGTAGCCCTCGCAACCGCCATATTGCCGATGGCCGTCCGGCCGGGCCTTTGCGCAGCTATGCCAATAACGACACCTGGACAGACACGCCCTTTGCGCAAGGGGCCGTGCTGGTCGGCGATGCGGCGGGTTGGAATGATCCGATCATTGGCCTTGGCCTGTCGATCACCTACCGCGATGTTCGCTTGGTCAGCGATCTCTTGCTCGGTTCGCAGGATTGGAGCCCAGCCCTCCTGGCCCCCTATGCCGAGGAACGGACAGAGCGGATGCGCCGCCTTCGCTTCGTCGCCAAGATTCAGTCTTCGTTGGATGCGGAGTTTGGCGATGTGGCTCGCCAGCGTCGTCACAGCTATTTTGAGCGGGCGGCCCGCGATCCAATGCTGGGCCTGCACGGATTTGCCGTAATGGGCGGACCCGAAGCGGCCCCGCCTGAAACCTTTACCCCCGCCTATCGCGAGCGTGTTCTTGGCGTGGAGCCTCAGCTATGAGCCTTGATCTGGAAGACTTCAACCGCCGCTGGCTACAGGCTTGGACGGATAAGGATGTGCCCCGCCTTTTGAGTTTCTATTCATCCGACACGATCTATGCCGATCCGCAAACCGCAGCGGGGATTCAAGGCCAAGAGGCCTTGGGGGCCTATCTTACCGGCCTTTTCGGGGCCACGCCGCCCATGACCTATGAGCCCCACGAACTTTGGGCGACCCACAATGGCTATTGCGGCCGCTGGTTTTGCACCATCACGCCGCCAGAGGGTCCAGTGTCCTATCTTCGGGGATTTGATCTGGTGGTGCTTGAGGGCGACAAAATTGTTCGCAACGAGGTCTTTGTTCACCCCCTCGAGGCGCTGCCGACCCTGTGAGTGCGACCTCGCCTTTGAACGAGGCATCGAGATGAAAGGATGGGCAAAGCCACTAAGGCTTGCCCATTTTTAAGGCGGGTGGCCATCCCTTCGGCGCAGATGCGATATTACGAAAAGCCAAGTTCGTAATATCGCCTATGGGAGGATATGGACAGTTTTGCCCCTCCCAACCTCGCGCGTCTAAGCGTCAGCCTGCCGGCAGAGTTACTGGCACAGCTTGATGCGATGGTTGCTGAACGCAACCTGCCAAGTCGCTCGCAAATGATTGCTGAGCTTATCCGTCATGAGTTGGCTGATCATAACGGTGTGCGCTCTGACGCTGTGCTGGCCGGAACCATCACCTTGATCTATCGGGCCGAAAGCGGTCGGGTCCGCCACGCTTTGGCCCAGACCCAGGTCGCCTATGTCAAGGAAGTGATTTCGGCTCAGAACGTCTTCCTTGAGGACGATCAGGCCATGGAGGTCTTGCTCGTCCAAGGCCCCTATGAGCGGCTGCAAGGCCTTTGCGATGCCCTTCGCCAAGTGCGCGGCGTTCAGCAGATCAAGCTTGTTACCACCACAGCCCTATTGCCCCCCCTTCATGCCCATGGAGATGACCGATGAGCGCCCTTGGCACCGCTGATCCCAATTCCGCGCGCGCCCATGCTAGGGCGCAGGCCGGAACCCATGCCGATGCCATGCCAACCGTCCCGGCCAGCGCGGCCGTGGGTTTGGACCCAGCCCTTGATCCGGCCAGCTTAGTTTGGGACGAGACGGTGGCGGCAGGGGGATATGCGGGTCGACATATTGCGCGCGGAACACGGATGCGGCTCACCGATCTGAGCGGTGATGCCTGTGTTTCCCTTTTGCTTTTCAATGCCGAACGACCGGTCGAGCGGCTTAATATTGCCGACACGGTCAAGGTTCAGTGGAATGCCTATCTGGGGCAGGGCAAGCTCTTGCTGTCCGATATGGGCCGGGTTTTGGCCAGCCTTGTCGAGGACACGGCCCAGACCCACGATGCCTTTTGCGGGGCGTCCAATCAGGCTTCGAACGAACGACGCTACGGCGACGGCTTCAATCACGGTGCCAATCCCAATGCCAGAGATCGCCTATCCTTGGGCGTGGCCAAGTTTGGTCTTGGTCGGCGCGACATCCATCCTTGCCTGAACCTGTTCAAGGGCGTGCGGATCGCTCAGGGCGGCGAAACGGTGCTGGAGGTCGGGCCCCATGAGCCGGGGCGTTATGTGACCTTGCGGGCGGAGATGGACCTGATCGTGGTGATGGCCAATTGCCCGCATGTGCTCGATCCAAGGCCTGACTACAGCAGCGGCTTGGTGCGCGCCACGGCCTGGCGCGGTCCTGTGACACCCATCGATGATCCCATCCGCAATGCGACGCCGGAGGGCCTTCGGGCCTTTCAGAACGTCGATGACTATTACAGCCGCTGAGGGGACGTCATGACGGTCTCAATTCCTGATCTTGCCGGAACCATTGTCCACGACGAGGTGGTGCCCGCCCGCGCCCCTTGGCTCCATCTGGTCAAGAAGGGTCAGACCCTTCGGATCGTCGATCTTGAGGGCAATCAAGCGGTGGATTTCCTTGTCTACAATGCCCATGACGACGCTGAACGCTACAGCGCTCAGGATACGATTGCGGCGCAGGGCAACATCTTCCTGCGCGAAGGCTCGGTCCTGCGATCAAACGAGGGCGCTGCCATGATGACGGTGATGTCCACCGCTGTGGCCTATCACGACACCATCGGCGGGGCCTGCTCGTGCGAGAGCAACACCCTACGCTATGGCCACCACACCAAGGCCCAGCATGCCTGTGTCGACAATTTCCTGACCGCCAATGCCCGGGAAGGTCGGGGCAAGCGCGACATGGTCAGCAATGTGAACTTCTTCATGAACGTGCCCGTCGAGGGTGACGGAGCGCTGGGCATTGTCGACGGTATTTCTGCGCCGGGTCTCTATGTCGATCTGCGCGCCGAGATGGACGTGTCCGTGGTGGTCTCCAACTGCCCGCAAATCAACAATCCTTGCAACGGCTTCAATCCCACCGCCGTACGCATGATCATCACCCAGTAGGACCAAAGCCATGTTCACCAAGGTCCTGATTGCCAATCGCGGTGCCATCGCTTGCCGTATCATCCGCACCCTAAAGTCCATGGGCGTTGGCTCGGTCGCGGTGTTCAGCGATGCCGACGCGGGGTCCTTGCACGTGTCCATGGCAGACGAGGCGGTAAGGATCGGGCCTGCGAGCGCCTCGGAAAGCTATCTGCGCGGCGATCTGATCCTTGCGGCGGCAAAAGCTACGGGCGCGCAGGCGATCCATCCCGGTTATGGCTTCCTGTCCGAGAACGCCACCTTTGCCGAGGCCTGCGCAGCCGAGGGTATCGTCTTCATCGGCCCGACGACCGACAATATCCGCGCCTTTGGTCTCAAGCACACGGCCCGCGATCTGGCGCAGGCCCAAGGGGTGCCACTCGCCCCTGGCACGGACCTGCTGGTTGATCCGGCTGAGGCCTTGGCCGCTGCTGAACGGATCGGCTTTCCGGTGATCCTCAAGGCCACGGCAGGCGGCGGGGGCATTGGCATGCGGGTCTGTGAAACCGCTGATGCGGTGGCCGAAGCCTTCGCGGCCGTTCAGCGACTAGGCGCAGGCAATTTCAGCGATAGCGGCGTGTTCTTGGAACGCGATGTGCGCAAGGCTCGCCACGTCGAGGTTCAGGTCTTTGGCGACGGTCAAGGTACGGTCGTTGCGCTGGGCGAACGGGACTGCTCCTTGCAGCGGCGCAATCAAAAGGTGGTCGAGG
>JBEGOG010000111.1:0-8441 GCA_041182125.1 Pseudomonadota bacterium | reverse complement strand
CTGCTGATCCGCGGTCTGGGCACCATCACCACCTCGCCTGGCGCTGAGCCCACCGTCTCGACCGTCGTCGATGGCGTGGGTCTTGCCCGCCCCGGTCAAATGGTCACCGACATTGTCGATCTGGACCGGGTCGAGGTGCTGCGTGGCCCGCAAGGCACGCTGTTCGGTAAGAACGCCTCGGCTGGCGTGATCAATATCATCACCGCCAATCCAACGCCTGAGACCAGCGGCCATATCGAAGGCGCCTACTATCAGGGCAACGAATATCGCATTTCTGGCGCGGTGAATGGCGAGATTGTTAAGGGCATCCTCAGCGGCCGACTGGCTGGCGTGACCAGCGGTTACGAAGGCAATGTCGACAACATCTTCAATGGCACCAAGAACAATGGCTATAAGAGCCAAGGCTTCCGCGGCAAGCTCCTGTTCACCCCGACCGACAACTTCAGCGTTCTGGCGGGCGTCGACTATACAGATTCCAACTTGAAATCGACCGGCGCCATCTATGTCGCGACCTACAATATTGGCTATCCGAGCGGTGTTCGGACCAACAGCGTCAACCTGCCAAAGATCTTGGCCGCTCAAGGGCTGACCGCTTCGATGGACAATACCGACGTGTCGCTCAACTCGCCCTCGAGCGTGTTGGACATGAATTCGGGCGCCTTTGTTCAGGCGAACTATACGCTGGGCGGTTTTGATCTGACCTCGATTACGGCCTTCCGCTATTGGCGCAATGTCCAGCGCGGCGATCTGGATGGCTATTCGAAGCTAACCACCCTAACGCCAACCCAGCAGGTCGATCTCGGCCATGTTTGGACCAAGCAGTATACCCAAGAGTTCCGTTTGAGCTCACCAAAGGGCAAGTTCCTCGACTATGTCGTGGGCCTCTATTTCATGCATGCCCCGGACAAGGAAGACTATCGGCGCGATACGACGCAGCTGTTGGCCAATGGCTCAACCGTTGCCAACTACGGCTATAACCAGTTCGGCGCCACACCGACCCACCAGTCCGTCTTTGGTGAAGCTAACCTGAACTTCACCGAGCGCTTCCGTGCGCTCGTGGGTGCGCGCCTGGTTGACGACAAGCTGCGCTTCTATTCGTCGCGCTACTCGACATCGCCAACGCCGGTTCCGGGCATCAACCCCTCGTTCGTGGGTGAGGGCTCAGCCCATGTGAAAGACTATGCTGGCCGCGTCGGTCTGCAATATGACGTCAATGACAGCATCCATGCCTATGTCACCTATTCGCGTGGCTATAAGGGCCCAGCCTTCAACGTCTTCTTCAATCAGACGGCCGCTCAGACCAACACCCTGAACCAAGAAACCTCTAAGGCCTTTGAAGCGGGCCTCAAGTCGCGGCTGTTCGATCGTCGCCTTCAGTTCAACGTCGCTCTGTTCAATGATGATGTGTCCAACTATCAGGCCAACCAGCCCGATATCGTTGCGGGCGCGATCATCACGCGCTTGATCAATGCGGGTGATGTCTCGACCAAGGGCATTGAAATTGATGCCGTGGCGAAGTTCATCGACAATCTCACCCTGTCGGTTGACTACACCCACCTCGATGCTCGGATCGAGAAGTTCAACTGTCCGCCAAACGCCGCCGCCAGCTGCCAGGTCGACGGCAAGCCCTTGCCTCTGGCTCCTAAGGACAAGTTCTCAGTGCGGGCGCAATATGTGGCCTATCAGTCCGACCGGATGTCTGTGGATCTGAACACCAACTATACTTGGCAGTCAGAGCAGCAAAACAGCATCACCCAAACGCCTGACACGATCTCGCCAAGCTATGGCGTCTGGAACGCGTCGGTGGCCTTGACCGATAATATGAGCGATTGGTCCGCGCGTTTGGTGGTCCGCAACATCTTGGATCAGCAATATCGCACCTTCATCTCTCAGGCGAACGGCGGTCTGATCGGGCAGGTACCGCGCGATTTCAACCGTTACTTCGGCCTTATTCTGCGCAAGAACTTCTAGTCCTACCATGCGGGTCGATGGCGCAGCCGCCATCGACCCTTTGCGCTTGCACCACCATGATTTAAGTTGAAATTCATACTGTTAACCTCAAGCCTCCAGCGAACTTCAGGGGTCGTCGCATGAAATCGTCAATGTGGACTCCTCGCACCAGACTAATCGTCTTTATGCTGATTACGGCCAGTTTGCTCAACAGCGCTGATCGTCAGATTGTCTCCATCCTTAAGCCGATGCTGCAGGAAGACTTGAACTGGACCGACGCGGACTATGGCCATCTGGCGGCCGTATTCCAATTTTCGGCCGCCATTGCCTTGCTGGGTACCGGCTGGCTGGTCGACCGGATCGGCTGGCGCCGCGCCAATCCCTTGGGCGTGGGCAGTTGGAGTATGGCTGCAATTGTTCACTCCTTTGCTCGGACCATGGGGGAGTTCACCCTCGCCCGAGCCACGCTCGGGGCCACAGAGGCCATGGGCACACCGACCAATATCAAGACCATCGCTGCCGTGTTCCGCAATGAAGACCGCTCCTTCGCGCTCGGGACGATGAGCGCGATTGGCGGCATTGCAGGTGCGATCCTGATCCCCCTGACGATCCCTTGGCTGGCGCTCAAATTTGGCTGGGCTAATACCTTTGTGGTGATGGGCGTACTTGGACTGATTTGGGTCGCGGCCTGGTACGCGCTTGCGCCGGGCAAGGGCTCTGAGCATGCCGCCCATGTGAACCCGACAGCGGCAGATCGTGTGCGTTGGCGTGACGTTCTGAGCACCAAGGGCACGTGGGCCGCGGCAAGGTCATGTCA
The DNA here is from genome assembly GCA_041182125.1 of Pseudomonadota bacterium. Lineage (GTDB taxonomy): Bacteria > Pseudomonadota > Alphaproteobacteria > Caulobacterales > Caulobacteraceae > CAISGS01. The sequence continues at coordinate 5,674 of JBEGOG010000111.1, read as the reverse complement.
GACATGATCTATTGGTTCCTCCTGTTCTGGATGCCGGACCTGTTCAACAAGATCTTTGGTCTCAGCCTTGCGCAATATGCCGTGCCCTTGGCGATCATCCATTGCTGCGGTGCTTTCGGATCCCTGTTCGGCGGCTGGTTACCCCGGCAGTTGATGGCCCGGGGAGTGGGCTTGAACACTGCGCGTAAGGGCTCGCTCTTGCTGGCCGCCTTGCTGGTGACGCCGATCTTCTTTGTGTCGTCTGTGCCGAACTATTGGGTAGCGACCGCCATTTTGGGTCTCGCCCTTGGGGCCCATCAGGTCTTTTCGGTCAATATCTTCTCGCTGGCCACGGATGTGACACCGTCGCGTCAGGTCGGAACAGTGATCGGTATCGGAGCCTTCTGTGGCAATATGGCCGGGACAGCCATCCTACAGGCGACGGGCATGATCTTGACCGCCGGCATTGGTTACGGCCCGCTCTTGGGGCTGGCTTCGGTGTCCTATCTGCTGGGTTTTGGCTGGGTTCACCTCCTGATGCCCAAGATTGTCGCGGTTGAGCCGGATGCTGAAGCCCTAGGGACCTGAGCCTGTGTCCCTGACCGAAATCGACCATATTGTCCTTCTGGTCCGCGACATCGATGAGGCCATCCAGACCTGGGAAAGGCTTGGCTTTAAGCTCAGCTACCGCGTCCATCTGGGCGATGTAGGTCTGGCGCAGGCCTTCTTCATTCTGGTCGATGGCACCTTCATCGAACTGATCGCCCCCACGGTCCAAGACAATATCTATGCCGAGATGTTGCGCCAAAAGGGGGAGGGTCTTCGCCTTCTATCCTTTAGGGTCGATGATCTGGATGAGGCCGTTGCCGACCTCTTACAGAAGGGGGTCACCCTGCGCGGCGTCGGTACACCGCGCGTCTTTGTTGAACCAGAATCGGCCAGCGGCATGCTGATCCAACTTTGGCCAAAAGATCGCCCCCACCGCTGGCGCGATAGTCTAGATTTGAAATCATAATCGATAGGAAGTGAGGAAACGACGTGAACTACAATCTTTCAGATCAAGAGCGCGCGTCGGGTCTCCTACCCGCTGAGATTTTGCAGGCTATTGCTCACGCAGTACGCACAACCGGCTATGCCGTGGTGGGCAATGTCGTCTCTGAGGAAACCATCGATCTCTTGACCGGCTCTGTCCTTGAAGATGTCGAGCGGGTGCGCGCAACGGGAAAGAAGACGCGGCACGAGGAAAATACCGGCGAGGGCCATCTCCAGCTCGGTTTGCGGCGCTACGGTCCCTATGTGCGGGCTGACCTTGTCGCCAATCCTGTGATTGAGGCTGTGGTGGCGGCCATCCTTGGCGAAGGCGCTTGGCTTGGCTTCTATAATGGCAATGTCAATTGCCCCGGTAGCACCTATCAACCCCTGCATTTTGACCGCCCCTATTCATGGAAGACACCTGAAGATGCTGAGCGCGATGGCCAAAGCTGGCCCCCGCCGACCACGACCTTGAGCTGCTCCATCGCCCTTGAAGAGATTACGGAGGCCAATGGCGCGACGGAAATCTACCCCAGAAGCCATCTGGAAACCGATGTCGTGAACTGGGCTAAAAACTGGGTCGATCCCTATCCAGACTTCATTGAAAAATGGAGCCCACCCGCACGGATGCCCATTCCTCAAGGCGGTGTCTGTTTCCGAGATCCGCGCATGTGGCACCGGGGCGTGCCCAATCCGGCTAGTAAGCCTCGGGCGATGATAGCGGCCACCTATCATGCCGGTCGCTGCAAGCACTGGCGCGGGATCTATATCCAAGACCTTGATCCGCAAACACTGGAACAGTGTGCCGCAGACCCAACCTTGCGTTTGATGGATGACCGCACCCTCGGCGATGGCCGTCTGGTCTTTCAGTCCGATGTGCGCGAGGTGTTCGAGTCCGCCCCAAGCCGTTTTGGCATCAATCGCAATGTCCGGTTCATCGACGCGCCCGAACAGGTCAATCATTTCCACGACTCCCATGAACTGGGCGGTGCGCGCGTGGTTCGGGGCGAGATCTCGCCGGAAGGATGATGACCATGCGGGTGCTCTTTATCGGCGGCACGGGTGAAATTTCCTTCGCCTGCGTTGAGGCGGCCAAAAGGGCGGGCCATGCGGTCACCCTGTTCAATCGCGGCAAGGCCTTTGACGCGGCCCGCTTGGGCGTTGAGCAGTGGATCGGTGATTTCGCTGATGATGAGACCTACGCCGGACTGGCGCGGGGCGGCTTTGACGTGGTCTGTCAATTTCTCGCCTTTGACACCAAGGCGGTAGAGCGCGACATCCAGACCTTTGGCGGCCACTGCGGACAATATATCTTCATCTCGACGGCCTCGGCCTATCAAAAGCCCAGCCAAACGGCGCGGATCACCGAAGAGACGCCCCTGGACAATCCCTTCTGGGCCTATAGCCGCAGTAAGGCCGCCTGCGAGGCGCGGCTGTTAGAGGCCCACCTTGCCGGGCAACTTCCCGTGACGCTGGTGCGGCCCAGCCACACCTACCGTACCCGCATACCCAGCGTGGTCATCACGGGCGATCATCTGGTCTGGCGCTTGCTGCGCGGCAAGCCGGTGATCGTGCCGGGAGATGGCGAGTCGATCTGGACCGTGACCCATTCGGAAGACTTTGCCCGCGCCTTTATCCAACTGTTTGGTCACGACCATGCCTTGGGACAGGCCTTTCACATCACAGATAATATCGGCCATAGCTGGAACCGCCTCCTTCGTGCTGCGGCCCATCAGGTGGGTGTGGCTGCTGATATCCGCCCGGTCCTCACCAAGACCCTGCTGACCTATGACCCCAATTGGGAAGGCCCTTTGATGGGCGACAAGTCCAACAGCAAGATCTTCGACAATCGCAAGATCGCGGATTTGACCGGCGGCTGGCAGTGCGACATCTCGCTCGAGCAGGGTATCGCCAAAACCTGGCCACGTGTCGCAGAGCGTTTGAACAACGGCTTTGAGCCGGACCCAAAGCTCGATGCCCTGATCGACCAGATCATAGCCGAGCAGTCTTGACCTGGTCCGGTTATCCTTTCTGGATTTGAGGCTCCCATGGCTAACCCGCCCCCCTTTGATGAGCGATTGTCCTTTTCGTCCTTTGACAGCCTCGAAGGCGTACCGGTTTTGGCCCCCGAGGAGCCGGGGAGTGGCTTCTTTGGCCGATTGATCCGGACCATCCAGAAGATCGCACCGGGCCTATCCATTGCCTTGTTGGTCGCCCTATCAGCCTCGTGGCTGTCAGATCACTATCATGCGCCGGTGATGCTCTTTGCGCTGCTGCTCGGGATGTCGGTCAATTTCGTTGGACAGGATAAGCGCTGTCGACCGGGCATTGATTTTACCGCCCGTACCATCTTGCGCCTCGGTGTGGCCCTGCTGGGCGCGCGCATCACCTTGGCCCAGATCGGGTCGCTGGGCGGCGAGGTTCTGTTCATCGCCGCCGCAGGGGTCTTGATCACTATCCTGTCCGGCTGGCTGGCCTCAAAAGTCTTTAAACTTTCGCCACAGTTTGGGGTCTTAACGGGTGGCGCGGTCGCGATCTGCGGAGCGTCAGCGGCGCTGGCCATCTCGTCGGTCTTGCCCCAATCACCCACCCGAGAGCGCGACACCATGCTAACCGTGGTTGGCGTGACCACCCTCTCGACCGTGGCCATGATCCTCTATCCGCTGCTCGCCACCGCTATGGGCTTGAATGCGACTGATGCCGGCGTGCTCTTGGGTGCGACCATCCATGATGTGGCTCAGGTGGTAGGGGCGGGCTACAGCCTGTCCAAGACCACGGGCGATACCGCAACCATCGTCAAGCTGTTCCGCGTCGCCATGCTCTTGCCTGCAGTGCTGGTCATCGCCTTCCTCTTCACGCCCAAGGGTGCCGCTGCCAAGGGGGGCAAGCGTCCCCCGATCTTGCCGGGCTTCTTGGTCGGGTTTGTTGCTCTGGTCGCGGTCAACTCGTCCGGTGTGATCCCTGCGATGGTGATGGACCATGTCTCTGAAGGCTCGCGCTGGTGCCTTGTGGCGGCAATTTCAGCTCTGGGAACCAAGACCTCTTTGGGAGAACTGGTTCATGTCGGCTGGAAGCCTGTGGCGATGGTGGTTATCGAAACCCTGGTAGTCCTGACCTGGGTGAGCGCCATGCTGCTCCTCCACCCCTTCGGCTAGGCGCTATCGTTAAGGTAGGACCTTAAGACCCGGCACTGTGGCCTGATGAAGGGATGCCGCGGCATCCGCCTCGTCCTCTCGGTGGGGGCGAACATCCTGATCAACAGCTTAATTGAGTCATGAATCAATTACGCTGTTGATCAGTTGGTTTGCTTGTGGCACGCAGATGCTATGGGACAATCTGTCAAACTTGCGTCGATTTCGAATTCGCCTGCAAAGGGGCGGGTGCGGGGCGTTTCTAAAAATTCCGCAGAGGCGCGGCGCAAGATTCTTGATTCTGCGACTTTGATTTTTGGCAAGCAGGGCTTCGCGCGCACCAAGACCGACGAGATCGCAGAGCACGCAGGCTATGGTCAGGCGACCGTATTTTTTCATTTCAAGACCAAGGCGGGTTTGCTGGAGGCATGCCTCAGTGAGGCGCTGGCGCGCGCCAAGGCAAATTTGGTCCCTACCGAAAATTCCGGTGTTATCGATCTGATTCAACGCCTCGACCGGGCGTTCGATAATTCGGTAACAGCGGACCTGTTTGCGAGGATGTTGGTTGAATTTGACGACAACTCGACCATCCGACCGGTTTATGCGGATTTTCACGAGCATCTGCGCCAGTTGATCGCTGCGGAACTGACGCGCGAAACAGGTGTTGACGGGCGGCGCGCCTATCTGGCCGCAGCGTCGATACTTGCCATGATGGTTGGCATACATGCCGAGCAACGATTGGAGAGCGCGCGCTTCACGCGCGGAGATTTCAGGGAAATGCTCATTGAGATGACGCGGCTTGTGCTGCGTGACCTTGGTAAGCCCGTGGAGACCGGGCAATGATCTAAGCCCTCACTTTAAATACAAAAAAAGTTCAATTCACCCGCTGTTTCAGCGGGCTAGGGAGGTTTTTGTCTATGATACAGGGTAAATTTTTACTTGCGTATGCAAGCAGCTTGACGATCGCAATCGCACTGTCGGCGGCACCTGCCATGGCGCAAGGAACGCCTGCAGATGACGAGGGTATCAAAGAAATCGTCGTCACGGCTCAGAAGCGCGAGCAATCCTTACAAGATGTTCCAATGTCCATCTCGGCTGTGGGCGCGGACACATTGCGCGACGCAGGCGCGACAGGGATTGCCGGTATTGCGGCTCTTGTTCCATCGCTTTCATTGGTAGCGAACAACCAACCGCTGGCACAAAGCTATCGGATCCGCGGTCTTGGCACCGATCCCAACATCCCGACGTTCGAGCCGAGCGTCGCCCTGTTCATCGACGGCGTTTACGTTCCGCGCAGTGGTATAGGTGTCGACGATCTGGTTGATCTTGAGCGCGTGGAAATCCTGAAAGGCCCGCAATCAACACTGCATGGCAAGAACGCCACAGCCGGTGTGATTAGCGTCGTGTCTAAGCGTCCTTCAGACCGCTTTGAAGGCAAGATTGAGGGCACGCTTTCGCAGATTGAGGGGGGACGAAATGCAATGGCTCATCGCGTTGCAGGGTCTCTATCTGGCCCAATCTCCGACCGAATT
>JBEGOG010000110.1:0-5700 GCA_041182125.1 Pseudomonadota bacterium | reverse complement strand
GGACAAGTTGATCCTGCCCTTCCTGGATCTGGACATCGACTATTACGACCTGAGCATGGAAAATCGCGATGCCACCGACGATCAGGTGACCATCGACGCCGCCCACGCCATCAAGAAGCACGGCGTCGGCATCAAGTGCGCCACCATCACCCCTGACGAAGCCCGCGTGGCCGAGTTCGGTCTGAAGAAGATGTGGAAGTCGCCTAACGGCACCATCCGCAACATCCTCGGCGGCGTTGTGTTCCGCGAGCCGATCATCTGTCAGAACGTCCCCCGTCTGGTCCCCGGCTGGACCCAGCCGATCATCATTGGCCGTCACGCCTTTGGTGACCAGTACAAGGCCACCGATTTCGTGGTCCCCGGCCCTGGCAAGCTGACCATGACCTTTGTCGGCGACGACGGTAAGGTCATCGAGCACGAGATCTTCACCTATCCCGGCGGCGGCGTGGCCATGGGTATGTACAATCTCGACGAGTCGATCCGTGAATTTGCCCGCGCCTCGCTCGCCTACGGCCTGCAGCGCAACTATCCGGTCTATCTGTCGACCAAAAACACGATCCTCAAGGCCTATGACGGCCGCTTTAAGGACCTGTTCCAAGAGGTGTTTGACGCCGAATTCGCGACCGCCTTTAAGGCCGCTGGCATCACCTATGAGCACCGTTTGATCGACGACATGGTCGCCGCCGCGATGAAGTGGTCCGGCGGGTTCGTTTGGGCCTGTAAGAACTATGACGGTGACGTCCAGTCCGACACGGTCGCACAGGGCTTTGGCTCGCTGGGTCTGATGACCTCGGTGCTGATGACCCCCGATGGCAAGGTCGTTGAGGCCGAAGCCGCCCACGGCACCGTGACCCGTCACTATCGCCAACATCAAAAGGGCGAGTCGACCTCGACCAACTCCATCGCCTCGATCTTCGCCTGGACCCAAGGCCTGAAGCACCGCGCTAAGCTCGACAGCAATGCCGAACTGGACCGCTTTGCCTCGACCCTGGAAAAGGTCTGCGTCGACACGGTCGAAAGCGGCTTCATGACCAAGGACCTCGCCTTGCTGGTCGGTGATCAACAGGGCTGGCTGACGACGGAAGGCTTCCTCGACAAGGTCGCGGAAAACCTCACCGTAGCGATGGCCTAAGTCATGGCATTTGGCGGCGTTATTCGTGAGCTTAAGCCTGCGGATCACGCCGCCTGGCTGCCCCTATGGCAGGGCTATCTGGAGTTTTATCGAGAGACCCTCGATGAGGAAACCAGTGCCCTGACCTTTAAAGACCTGTCCACCAACGCTCATGGCATGTTTGCCTATGTGGCTGAGCAGGATGGGAAACTGGTTGGATTGGTCCATTGCGTGCCCCATCGGGCAACCTGGACCAAGACCAGCTATTGCTATCTTGAAGACCTGTTTGTCAGCCCCGATGTTCGGGGCGGCGGCGTCGGTCGGGCCTTGATCGAAGCGGTCTATGCCCGGGCCGATGAGATCGGTTCAACCCGGGTCTATTGGCTGACCGACAAGAACAATACGACCGCACAGCTGCTTTACGACAAGCTCGCCACGCGAATGTCGTTCATTCAATATCGCCGCTGATCGAAGGCTGTTCTCAAGGGGCTGAGCCCCCTGAGATCTATGTCCTAGTGGATGAGAGCCTTGATGGCCTCTAGCCCGGCCTGAGCCTGTCCGCCATCGGGCGCACCGCCTTGGGCGAAGTCAGGCTTGCCGCCTGCGCCCTGCCCGCCCATGGCCAGCACCGCCGCCTTGGCAAGCTCTGCGGCGTTAAACCGGCCGGTCAGATCATTGGTCACAGCCACGGTCACGGCCGCCTTGCCATCGAGCACGCCGATCAGAGCGACCACGCCGCTGCCGATCTGCTTCTGATAGTCCTCGGCAATGGGACGCAGGTCCTTGCCGCCAATGCCCTCGAGGATGCGGGCCATCAGCTTGATGCCGCCGATCTCTTCGACCGCAGCCGCCTCGCCGCCACCGCCGCCCATAGCCAGTTGGCGCTTGGCATCGGCCAAGTCCTTTTCCAGCTTGCGGCGATCCGCGATCAGGGCCTCGACGCGGGTGGTGACATCGGCAACCGGCACCTTGAACTGGTCGGCTAGGCCCTTGGCCACACCGGCCTGATCGAGCAGGAAGCGGCGGGCCGCCTCGCCGGTCAGGGCCTCGATGCGGCGAATACCGGCGGCAACGCCGCCTTCAGACACGATCTTAAACAGGGCAATATCGCCGGTGCGGGCCACGTGAGTGCCACCGCAAAGCTCGACCGAATAGGCCTTCGCTGCGCCGTGGGCGTGGTCCGGTGACAGGGCATCGCCCAAGGTCAGGACCCGGACCCGGTCGCCATATTTCTCACCAAACAGGGCCACAGCCCCCGCCTCAATGGCCTCTTCTGGGGCCATCTCTTGGGTATCGGCCGCGCGGTTTTGGCGTATGACCGCATTGACCTCGGTTTCGATCCGCTCAAGCTCGTCGGCGCTCAGCGGGCCGCCATGGCTGAAGTCAAAACGCATGCGCTCGGCATCGACCAACTGGCCCTTCTGCGCCACATGGGCCCCAAGGACGTTGCGAAGGGCGGCGTGGACGAGGTGGGCGGCAGAGTGGTTGGCACGGATGCGAACCCGGCGCTCAGCATCGACCGACAGGTTGACCTTGGTCCCCGCCGTCAAGCGGCCCGAAGTGATGCGGATCTTGTGATCATGCAGGTCACCGGCCTGTTTTTGCGTATCGAGCACAACCGCCTCGCCGCCGTCCCAGGTCATGATGCCCGTATCGCCGACCTGACCGCCGCCTTCGGCATAGAAGGGGGTCTTGTCGGTGAGAAGGTCCACCGTCTCGCCGGTTTCTGCCGCCGCGACCTCTTGGCCACCGGCCACGAGGGTTAGGACCTCACCAATGGCGTCGACATGGTCGTGGCCGATGAAGGTACTGGCACCCAGACGGTCGCGAACCGACAGCCAGATCTCGCCCTCAGCCTGCTGGCCAGATCCCGACCAGCTTTCGCGGGCCATCTGGCGCTGGCGCTCCATCGCCGCATCAAAGCCGTCCGTGTCGACGCTGATGCCCATAGCGCGCACGGCGTCTTGGGTCAGGTCGAGCGGGAAGCCGAACGTGTCATAGAGCTTGAACGCGGTTTCACCGGCCAAGACGCCGCCAGCGCTCAGGTTGGCAGTCGCCTCTTCGAGCAGGACCATGCCGCGTCCGAGGGTGCGGCGGAACCGCTCCTCCTCTTGGCGAAGGGTCTCCAAGATCAGGGCTGAAGCGCGCTGAAGCTCAGGATAGGCCCCGCCCATCTCAGCGATTAGGGTCGGTGCGAGCCGGTGCATCAGAGGCTCAGCCGCGCCCAGCAAATGGGCATGGCGCATGGCCCGGCGCATGATCCGGCGCAGCACATAGCCGCGCCCTTCATTGGATGGGGTGACGCCGTCAGCGATCAGGAAGCAGCTGGACCGCAGGTGGTCGGCAATGACCCGGTGCGAGGGCTGACGATCCCCGACGGCCTTGACGCCGGTCTCGGCCTCACTGGCGCTGATCAGGGTCTTGAACAGGTCGGTGTCGTAATTGTCGTGCACGCCTTGCAAGACGGCGGTCAGGCGCTCTAGGCCCATCCCCGTATCGATCGACGGCTTGGGCAGGGATGTGCGCGAGCCATCAGCGGCCTGATCGAACTGCATAAAGACCAGGTTCCAGATCTCGATGAACCGGTCCCCGTCCTGCTCAGGCGAGCCGGGAGGGCCACCAGCGATCTTGTCGCCATGGTCAAAGAAGATTTCCGAGCAGGGGCCGCAGGGACCCGTATCGCCCATCGACCAGAAATTGTCCGAGGTCGGGATGCGGATGATCTTGCTGTCTGACAGACCGGCAATCTTCTTCCACAGGTCCGCCGCCTCATCATCCGTATGATAGACCGTGACCGACAGACGCTCCTTGTTGAGGCCATATTCCTTGGTGATCAGGTTCCAAGCCAGCTCGATGGCATCTTCTTTGAAATAGTCGCCAAAGGAGAAGTTGCCGAGCATTTCAAAGAAGGTGTGGTGGCGCGCCGTATAGCCGACATTGTCGAGGTCATTGTGCTTACCACCAGCCCGCACGCACTTTTGCGAAGAGGTCGCGCGCGGATAGGGCGGTGTCTCAACACCGGTGAACATGTTCTTGAAGGGAACCATGCCGGCATTGACGAACAGCAAGGTGGGATCGCTCTGCGGCACCAAGGGGGCAGACGGCGTTACCCGGTGATCCGCCTTCGCGAAATAGTCCAGAAAGGTGCTGCGGATCTCGTTCAGGCTCGGCATCGTCGCTCCGACGGTCTTGGGGGCACATTGACGAAAACGCCAAAGGGCAAGGACTGACTCACAAGGCCATACACCATGGCCATTGCACACCATATAGAAAGTCCCGCCTCCCCTCGCCAAGCAGTGATTGCGATGGAAGGGGTCTGAACCTCGAAACAGTGACGAAAGATGGCAAAAAGGGCGCCCAACCCCGAAGGATTAGACGCCCTTTCCGCAGAAGACGGTCGTGCGGGGCCGCACAGGCCGCGCCAGGCGGCAAGCGCCCTGTGCGATCGACCATCGTCCTTGACCCAGTGAAGGGATCCGTCGCCCTAGATTTTAGGCGTCGTCGTCTTCAGCAGAAGGACCCACCAACAGCTCTTCGACGATCTTGACAGAGTTCTTGCGAACCGCCGCTTCGATCTCGTTGGCCATCTCGACATTGGCCTTGAGGAACTCGCGCGCATTTTCGCGGCCCTGACCAATGCGGGTGCTGTTGTAAGAGAACCAAGAGCCCGACTTTTCGACCACACCGGCCTTGACGCCCAGATCAATGATCTCGCCAAGCTTGGAAATGCCCTGTCCATACATGATGTCGAACTCGACCTCACGGAACGGCGGTGCCACCTTATTCTTGACCACCTTGACGCGGACATTGTTGCCAATGATCTCGTCACGAACCTTAATCGAACCGGTGCGGCGGATATCCAGACGCACAGAGGCATAGAACTTCAGCGCATTGCCGCCCGTGGTCGTTTCAGGGCTGCCATACATCACACCAATCTTCATGCGGATCTGGTTGATGAAGATCACCAGGGTCTTGGCCTTCGAGATCGAGGCGGTCAGCTTGCGCAGGGCCTGGCTCATCAGGCGCGCTTGCAGGCCCGGCAGGCTATCGCCCATCTCGCCTTCAATTTCGGCCCGAGGGGTCAAGGCGGCGACGGAGTCGATGACGATGACATCCACCGCACCGGACCGCACCAAGGTGTCGGTGATTTCCAAGGCCTGCTCGCCCGTATCAGGCTGGGACACCAGAAGGTCATCGAGATTAACACCAAGCTTATGAGCATAGCTGGGGTCGAGTGCGTGCTCGGCATCGACAAAGGCGGCCGTGCCCCCCATCTTTTGGACTTCTGCGACCACATGCAGGGCGAGGGTCGTCTTACCGGAGCTTTCCGGACCGAAGATTTCGACCACCCGGCCACGCGGCAAGCCGCCGATGCCCAAGGCCAGATCAAGGCCCAAAGAGCCGGTGGGAACAGACTCGATCTCAACGACCTTGCCCTTATCCCCAAGCTTCATCACAGAGCCCTTACCGAAGGCCCGGTCGATTTGTGCCAACGCCGCTTCGAGCGCGCGTTGCTTGTCTGAGTCTGGTTTTGCCACGAGTTTCAAAGCCGCCTGGTTCATTGATGAGATCCTTATCCCACGATTCTC
>JBEGOG010000109.1:0-5725 GCA_041182125.1 Pseudomonadota bacterium | reverse complement strand
CAACAGCAACACCACCACCCCCTCCTCCCGTGCTGTTGGGCCGATTAGAAGGGGGGAAAACTCGGCTTACTGAAAAAGGTTCATTAGCTCAGGTCGGTAACAGGGCGGATTCACATTACAGCGGTGACAGGCCTTATCGATCGGTCGTGCAGCAATGTTCAAACACCGTCTATTCCGGTCTGGTCTCATGCACGCAGAGTGCCTCATTGCATGCCAATGGAACCCTAAACGCCTATTTGGTTAGGGCTAAGAACTGCTCTTCAGTTCGCGGTGCCAACAACCGTCCTGTTTTAACATCCAGCCTTGCGGCATGCGTCTCCGATCCCAACGAGTTGGATTATCTCAACGCTGGTGGTAAGGTTTGCGAATGGGAGGTGGATGCCTTTCCCAACTATCTGCGCTCCCGGGATGCGACACCCGCATGGACCAGTCAGAAGCCGATTTCGGGCCCTAATCTCAACTGCCCCGTGTCGATCTTACCCTTGTCGGGGAACCGCGGCCAAGTATTGGAAAAGCTTGATGAGATGTATCCGGTACCGGGCGGCACCCAGGCCGATGTTGGTCTTTTCTGGGGTTTGAGAATCCTGTCGCCCAAGGCCTATTGGAAACAGTTTTGGAGTATGAACGACCAACAGGCTCCCGCAGAGTTTGACTCTGTCCATGTCCGTAAGATCGCGATCATTTTGACAGACGGAAAAAACGAAGCCCCAACCCAATATGAGGGTTATTACGGTTGCACAAACACGGGACGGTCTGCGGCTGGAAACTGTTGGAGATCGCCGAACCTCGGCATACTTAACAATAGCGCCGCTGATAATATGACCCTCTCTGCCTGCAATGTTATGCGCGGAACCTACGGCATAGATCTCTATTTCATCTTGGTCGATGTTACTGACCCCGGAGCGCTAGCCTTGGCGCAGGCTTGCGCTCCAGATCCGGGGCATGCCATTTCGACCACAAGCGGCGGTCTCGGCGATGTGTTTAATAACTTGGTGGCCCGTAATTTACGCCTGACGAAGTAGACTTCGGTTCGCGATCGTCTGGGCCTTAGGGGCAACGCCTTGTTCTCCTGCCATGCGTCGCTATGTAGGGGGCTCAATCCCCTCTGAGGAGATCTTCATGGTTATGGACCTTATTGAGAACAATCGCGCTTGGTCACTCGCCAAGACGCAGGTTGACCCCAAATTCTTTGAACGTCTGGCTGCACAACAGTCACCTGAGTTTCTTTGGATAGGGTGCTCTGATAGCCGCGTGCCAGCCAACGAGATTGTGGGGCTAGACCCCGGTGAACTTTTTGTGCACCGAAATGTTGCCAACTTGGCCCCCCCTCAGGACGCCAACTACCTGTCAGTTCTGCAATATGCGGTTGAGGTGCTGAAGGTGAAACACATAATGGTCGTGGGTCATTATGGATGTGGCGGTGTTCAGGCGGCGGTTGACGGCCAGCGCCATGGTCTCATCGACCATTGGCTCCACCCCATTCGAGAAGTATTCGACGACAATCGGATGGAACTCGAGGGTCTTGAGCAGGGTGCGGCTCAATTGGACCGGCTTTGCGAGCTCAATGTCGTGCGTCAGGTTCGAAATGTTGCCTCAGACGTCTTCGTGCAGGATGCGTGGCTCAGGGGGCAAGGCATCGCCGTCCATGGATGGGTCTATTCTCTGAAAAATGGTCTGATTACCGATTTAGGTGCCACAGTTAGGTGTCTGAACGATTATAAGGTGATGGTCGGCCGAGCTTAATTTCAAGCTCAGTTACGGCGTGGGCCTGTTTGATTGTTAGGGACGTCCCGTCTTTTTTCGACGCATCGTCCAGATTACACCGCCACTTATGCCGTTTTTCTTGTCTATCCCCACCCCTTCGGCAGGATGTCAGAGGGGTGGGCCGCAATCGGCTCAGATTGCCCTCTGACGGCCGCTGATACACACATCACAACATGGTTGAATAAAATCCGCCTCAAGCCGCATGCGGCGCCCTAGCGGCGCGTGTGTTGGCATGGGATATTTAATGGATATCCTCATCTACCCTATCGATATCACGTATCTATCTAAAGATATTTTAGGATATATAACGATAGCCAAAATAGCTATTTGCTTGCAGGCGATAGCTCATCGATAGTAAGAGACAAGGCGCAGCTATATCGAAGACAACTTAAGATACCCAGGGGATATCTATTTGGTATCTCTTTTTAATTTGGAGGCCTCAGCCAACAACCATGCCCGTAATTTCATTCGTCAGCCCAAAGGGCGGTGTCGGTAAGACCACTTCAGCTGTGTTGCTCGGCGGCGTGCTTGCCGATAAGGGCGCGCCGGTCACTATGATCGACGCAGACCCCAATCAGCCCGTGTCATCGTGGGCCAAACTTCCGGGCCGACCCGAAAACCTTCGTGTGATCCGGGACGTTACCCAAGACACCGTCATTGATGTCATAGAAGAAGAAGCCCAGCGCTCCACCTTCGTCATTTGCGATCTTGAAGGCACAGCGTCCCTAACCGTTTCCTATGCAGTATCCCGCTCTGATCTTGTCCTGATTCCGCTTCAAGGCTCTCACCTTGATGCAGCCCAGGCGGCACGGGCCGTTAAACTGGTCCGGTCCACCGAAAAGGCCATCGGTCGCAGCGTGCCCTTCGCCTTGTTTTTCAACCGCGTGAGCACCGCCATTCAGCCAAGAACCTTCCGGCACATCCGCGATGAGTTTGAAGCCGCTGGCCTGCCCGTCTTGGCCTGCACCCTCCAAGAGCGCGAAGCTTTCAGAGCAATTTTCTCCTTCGGCGGTACCGTCGGCGGTTTGACCTCGAGCCAGGCCTCTAATCTTCCGGCAGCCCTAGCCAATGTCGGTGATTTCGCCAGAGCTGTAACCAACCGTCTTCGTCCAACCGCCCAAACAGCCCAGGAGGCATAACCCATGGCTGACCAGACCCCTGCCCCTGTAAAAACCCGCGTTGCGCTCGATCTCAATGACGATAGTGACCTCGACATCGATCTAAGCGGATTTGCGCCCCGCCCGGCCACAGCGCCGCAAGCGCCCAAGCCTTCGGATGCCTTAAGACAGGCCTCAGAACGCCAGGGCTTCCATGCACGCCCTGAAGCCCCGGTTAAGGAGCCTGCGCGTGCCAAAACCGTAAAGACCAAGCCTGCGGCCGTTGAGCCTGTTCTGCGTCGACGAACAAGACCCAAGACGGGCCGTGTGCATCAGCTGAACGTCAAGCTGACGCGTGAGACCATTGAATATGTCTACGATCTTGCCGACACACGAGGTTGGATTGTCGCTGAAGTCATTGAGCATGCACTCGAGCTTCTAAAGGCTGCGCCCGAGGGTAAGGCGAAACGGTTGCGCGAACGGTCGTGATATTGGCCCTCCGCCGATTGGGCGCGCGCTTTTATGGCGCGCCCGAACGGAGGGGGAGGGCGTTAAACAGGTTATTTGAATCTGTTAGAACGTTAAGCCGCCGAAAAAGTCTATTAATTCATAAGGTAAAGGCCAATTTCCGTCGGTGATACCCCGTATTTCCGTCGGTGATACCCCGCTTCGTGCGTCGGCAATCCCCCTTATCCGCGTCGGCGATACCCCGAATAGCGGCGACGGGCCAATCTCCCAAATCTCGAACCATATATCCCGCTGGGACCAACCAAGGGCTCCATAGCGGGTCCGACATCAATCAGAGGGGAGGATCGGATGCACCTTTCCGGTGAATAGTCGCGCCATTAGCGAATCATTAAGGTTGCGTCCTCAATACCCCTAAAACGACCGTCCCCAATACCCCTAACAGAGCGTCGGCGATCCCCCTAAGAGATGCGTCGGTAATACCCCTAATGGTGGCGTCGCCATTACCCCTAACGCGCCGTCCTCAATACCCCTAATCGTGTCGCGGGACCAAAACTTATCGATCGATCAAGTCGTCGTCATCATCAAACAGTGCAAACGAAAATGAACCTTCAGGCTCGGCACCGCCTGCGCCCGGACGGACCTTGAACTTGGGCGTTACGATCGCCAATACCCGGTCATTACGAAGGCCCTTCAAGGTGTAACCCTCGGCCTTCATGCCCTTCTCCATCTCACCGGAGGGATCACGGGCAAGGCCATAGCGATAGTCCGGCAGATTGTCCTTGGTGATGATCTCCTTTAGCTCGGCCTTGAACTTGCGCAATTCACCCGACACCCCGACCTTTTCAGCCAACCGAGGCAGGCTGATCGACCAACTGGCTTGATCACCGCAATGTTTACGCGCCAACTCATAGAGACGCCGCTCGATGCCGCCCGTAAGCTGGAAATAGTCTCGATTAACGGTCAAGACCCGCCGTTCTTTGGTAATGGCTCGGAAGGTCCAATCATTCAGGGTAACTTCCACGGCCTTCATGCGACGTTTGCCACCGGGCTTTTCAATCTCGACCACCCGGAAGTTATCGATCCAACCAAAGCCGCGACGTTCTCGAACCTCGGCCGCCGAAATCGAGGTCTTCACCGTTGTCCCGCGTAGGCGCTCAAGGGCATCGAGAAACGCATCATAGGCTTTCGCGCCCACCTGACCGGGTTTGGCCCGTTGGGTCACAATCAAAAAGTCGTGGGCTGGGAAGCGAACCGTCCGGCTCACCGGTTCACCGCGCTCCATCCGCTCGTTAATCAAGGACGTAAGGTAGATCAGGACGTCGCGGTCCCAAACGGTGGCAACACCCTTGTGGCTTGGGGCGACTTCAATGCTAACGCGGCTGTCACTATAGACAATCGGTTCCATTCGCGGACGTTTCGCCAGCGAGAAGAACGGAAACTCAAGCAGCGCCCGATCTTCTTTGATCGGAGCGTCGACGAGAGCATCTAGGAAGAAGTCAACCTGACCCTTCACGGGCGTCCTTTCGCGAATCGACGGCCGTACCGTCTGCAATACCCCTATTGCATCCTGAGTCGGCTCGCGAGTCTCGCATGGTGTAGGAGAACGGGGATAAAGTTCAGGCCAACCGCTCGACGCGTCCCAACCTCAATAGTTGAAAAGTCTTCTGGCCTCGTTTGTCGCAACGCCGACATTCAACAAGACAGGACAGTCCCATATTGCATAATGACACACTATCGTTACGCAGATTCTTGGGACCGGTTGGACCCATGTTTGAAAGGTCGTTCATCGTGACCCCTATGTCTGGGCCGCAGCCAGATCCGACCCTCCCTGACTGGCCCGACTATGGATTGGTCGAGGATATGCGCGGGCCATTATTTGCCGCCTTAGGCCAAGGTCGGCCCGTGGTGTTGGCGACACTTTTTCGTGTCGAGGGTGGCGGCCCACGGCCCGAAGGTACCCAGATGGTGTTCAGCTTGCACCCAGATGGTCATTTAGACGTTCATGGTTTCATGTCTGGCGGCTGTGTCGAGGCGGATGTCGCGCGCCATGCTGTCGAGGTTATGGCCTCAGGTCTATCGATGAGGCTGGTCTATGGACCATCGAGCCCTTGGCCCGATATTAGGCTTCTATGTGGTGCCGAGATTGAAATTCTATTGGAGCGGATCGCACCTAGCGATCCAGCAGCCCATGATCTCGAACAGGCCTATGAAGCACGAAGGCCGGGCCTTTGGGTTAGTGACGGCACCAACCGACGTTTTGATGTTGGCTCCGCGCCGCTTGAGCGTCATTGGACCTCGGATCCCTTCTCAGTCTGCTGCGCCTTTGATCCTGCGCCAAGACTGATCGTGGTTGGCTCTGACCCCACCGCCTTGGCCATCGCGAGCCTTGGAATAAC
>JBEGOG010000108.1:0-5734 GCA_041182125.1 Pseudomonadota bacterium | reverse complement strand
GGTCAGGGCAAGCCAGACAATGGCCAGTAGGGGGAGGATCGCCAGTCCCGCCGCCAGCCACGCGCCGATCTTCAGGGCCGACGGCCCGGCGGGACGCGCGGTAAGAAGAGGGGCAGCAAGGTCAGTCACCTATCGCCAACCTGCCTGATCATAGACGGCTTGGGCCTGAGCCTGACGCTCGCCATAGACGGTGACGGCCATGGGATCGGCCTTGAACTGTGAAATGGCGGCAACGTCGGGCGGGGAGGGCGCGCCGACAACAGCGGGATATTCGTGATTGGCACCGGCGAAGATGGCCTGAGCCTCGTCACTGGCCAGATAGTCTAGGAACTTGACCGCAGCGGCCTTGTTTGGCGCGTTGGCCGCCACTCCGCCGCCGGAAATGTTGGTGTGGGTGCCCATACCGGTCTGCTCGGGGAAGGATAGGGCGACGCGCGCAACTGCGGCCTTGTCAGCGGCCTCTGCCGAGGCGGCGAGGCGCAGATAGTAATAGGTGTTGGTCAGGGCCACTTGGCAGGCCCCAGCCTCAACCGCGCGGATCTGGTCAATATCGCCGCCTTGCGGTGGGCGGGCCATATTGGCCACCACGCCCTTGGCCCAAGCCAGAGCCTTGGGTTCGCCCCAATGCTCGATAAGGGCGGCCATCAGGGACAGGTTATAGACATTGTCGGACGAGCGCACACAGACCTTGCCCTTAAAGCGGGGGCTGGCCAAAGCCTCATAGGTGGCGATCTCTTCGGGTTTCACAGCCGCCTTGTCATAGGCAATGACACGAGCGCGGCGGGTAAAGCCCCACCACAGGCCCTTGGGGTCGCGCAGCGCGACCGGAATACGCTTTTCGAGGGTCGGCGTGGTGACCGGCTGGAACAGTCCAGCACTTTCCGCGCGCCACAGGGCTCCGGCATCGGCCATGAGGATGATGTCGGCAGGCGAGGCCTCGCCCTCGGCCTTCATGCGCTCAACCAATTGATCAGGCTTCATTTCCAGGCGGTTGACCTTGATGCCGGTCGCCTTGGTGAAGCCGTCATAGACCAGTGTGTCGGCGTCATAGTGCCGGGCCGTATAGACGTTAAGCGATCCAGCACTGGCGCTTTCAGGTGCGGCCTGCTTGGCGGGGCTGCAGGCGCTGACGCCGAGTACGGCAGCGGCCAGAAGGATCGACAAAAGGCGCGACATGGGGGCTTCCTGACATTTCATCACCAAAGGCGGGTGAGCGGCCTTTGTTCCTCTGTCAGTGCCATAGTTGCGAATGCCTCGCAATAGTAAAGGGCGGCGAGGTGGTTATGTCGCAGGCCGACCGCCAAACCCGCCCTAGCTGAACCTATCCCCGGCGCAGAACCAGCGCGGCCCAGGCGTCGCGGTGGATGCGGCGTTCCAGCTTGAAGCCACGCGAGAGATAGGCCGCCCGAACGAGGCGTTCTTGGCTGCGCAGGAGGCCGGACAGGATGGCGACGCCGCCGGGCTTCAAGGCACCCTTGATGTCCTGGGCGAGGAAGACCAGAGGCCGGGCCAGGATGTTGGCAAAGACCAGATCATAGGGGGCATGCTCGCGCACGGCACGGTGGCTGAGGCCAAAGGCGTGGACGAAGCGGGCATTGGTCTTGTTGACCTTGGCATTCTCTTTCGAGATCCGCACCGAGATGCGGTCGATGTCGGTGCCGACGGCCTTGGCGGTGCCGGTGCGGGCCGCCGCGATGGCCAGAACGCCGGTGCCAGCGCCGACATCGAGCACGCGGCCAAAGCGCTTGGACTTCAGAAGCTGGTCATAGGCCAAGAGGCAGCCGACCGTCGTGCCATGGTGGCCGGTGCCAAAGGCCGCCCCGGCCTCGATGCGCAGGTTGACGCTATTGACCGGTGCACGGCCCCGGTCATGGACGCCGTGAATGAAGAACCGGCCAGCGCGCACAGGCGGCAGGCCAGACAGGGCCATGGCCAGCCAGTCGGCATCGGCGAGCTTTTCACAGGTGACGACCAGACCGTCGAAACTGCCGAGAACCGATTGATATTGCGCGGACTCTTCCTCGGTGGTCGGATAGGCATCGATGCGCCAGACATCGTGGTCCTCGTCTTCTTCGAGGATTGAGTAGGTCGTGCCCTCCAGCACCGTGTCCACGTCAATCGCGCGGGCGGCGGCTTCGGCGATCAGGCGCGGGCCCCGGGCGATGATCTGGTAGGCTGTGTCGTCGGTCATGGCGCTCTGGTTCACAAATCGAGGCTAGTAGGACTGCAGGGCGCGGACTTCCAGACCCTCTGGCGTGGCCAAGGCGATGGCCTGGGCGGCGGCGAGGGCACCGGCGGTGGTGGTATAGTAGGGGATCTTCATCATCAGGGCCGAGCGGCGGATGGAGAAGCTGTCCTGAATGGATTGCTTGCCCTCGGTGGTGTTGAACACCAACTGCACATCGCCATTTTTCATGGCATCGACAATGTTGGGACGCCCTTCGAGCACCTTTTTTACCGCTGTGGCCGCAATGCCCTGCTCGCGCAGATAGTCGGCTGTGCCAGAGGTGGCGATGATCTTGAAGCCCTTGCCGACCAGCAGCTTGACCGCATCGAGCACGAAGGGCTTGTCGCCTTCCTTGACCGAGACAAAGGCGGTTCCGGCCTCGGGCAGGACGACCCCGCCGCCGAGCTGGCTCTTAGCGAAGGCACGGGCAAAGGCTGGAGCAAAGGTCTCGCCCTCGCGCCGCCAATCCAGACCCATCACCTCGCCGGTCGAGCGCATTTCTGGGCCAAGCAGCGTATCGACACCGGGGAAGCGGGCGAAGGGGAACACCGCTTCCTTGACCGCGACATGCTCATAGACCTTTTCGGTCAGGCCAAAGCTGGCGAGGCTGACGCCAGCCATGACCTGGGCGGCGATCCCGGCCAGCGGCTCGCCGATGGTCTTGGCTACGAAGGGCACGGTGCGCGAGGCGCGCGGGTTCACTTCCAGCACAAAGATGCGCGGGGCGTCGGACTGGGGCTCTTCGATGGCGAACTGCACATTCATCAGGCCGCGCACATTCAGGGCCTTGGCCATGGCCTCGGTCTGGCGCTTTAACTCGTCGATGATGGCGGGGCTGAGCGAATAGGGCGGCAAGGAACAGGCGCTGTCACCGGAGTGAACCCCGGCCTCTTCAATATGTTCCATGACCCCGGCCACGAACACGGTCTCACCGTCGGCAATGGCGTCCACATCCACCTCGGTGGCGCGCGAGAGATACTGGTCGATCAGCACAGGGCTGTCGCCCGACACCTTCACGGCGTCGCGGACATAGCGGGTCAGTTGCTCATCATCGCGGATGATCTCCATGGCCCTGCCCCCCAGCACATAGGAGGGGCGAATGACGATGGGATAGCCAACCGCATGGGCCCCGGCAAAGGCCTCTTCGACCGAGCGGGCGATGGCGTTGATCGGCTGAGCAATGCCGATCTTGTGCAACAGTTGCTGGAACCGCTCGCGGTCTTCGGCCAAGTCGATGGCGTCGGGCGAGGTGCCAAGGATGGGGATGCCCGCATCTTCCAGCGCCTGAGCCAGCTTGAGCGGCGTCTGACCGCCGAACTGGACGATGACGCCGATCAGGGTGCCATTGGACCGCTCGACATCCAACAGCTCCAGCACATCCTCTGCCGTCAGCGGCTCGAAATAGAGGCGGTCGGAGGTGTCATAGTCGGTGGATACGGTCTCTGGGTTACAGTTGACCATGATCGACTCCACCCCGATCTGATCGAGGGCGAAGGCGGCGTGACAGCAGCAATAGTCAAACTCGATCCCTTGGCCGATCCGGTTGGGACCGCCGCCGAGGATCACGGCCTTGCGACGGTTCGAGGGCTCGGACTCGCAGCTTGGCACCTGACCCAGAGCGCCGCTTTCATAGGTAGAATACATGTAGGGAGTCTTGGCAAAGAACTCCGCCGCGCAGGTGTCGATGCGCTTATAGACCGGACGAACGCCCAGCGCCTGACGGGCCGAGCGCACGGCCTTTTCTGCACCATCGGTCAGTTCGGCCAGCCGCGCGTCTGAAAAGCCCATGGCCTTGATCTTGCGCATGGCGTCGGCGTCGGTCGGCAGGCCGTTTGAGCGAATATCCGCCTCGGTCGCGACGATGGTCTCGATCTGGCGCAGGAACCAGGGCTCGTAGGAACAGGCACCGTTGATCTCTTCGACGGTCAAGCCATGGCGCAAGGCCTGGGCAATGACGCGCAGCCGGTCCGGGGTCGGCTGGCCCAGGGCGCGAACAATGGCGGCCTTGCCAGTTTCTGGATCGCCAGCCCCTTCGATCTCAATCTCGTTAAAGCCGGTCAGGCCGGTTTCAAGGCCACGCAGGGCCTTCTGGGCGCTTTCGGCAAAGGTGCGACCGATGGCCATGACCTCGCCCACCGACTTCATGGAGGTGGTCAGATAGGGCTCTGCGCCGGGATATTTCTCGAAGGCAAAGCGCGGGATCTTGGTGACGACATAGTCGATGGTCGGCTCGAACGAGGCCGGGGTCGCGCCGGTGATGTCGTTCATCAGCTCGTCGAGCGTGTAACCGACGGCCAGACGGGCCGCGACCTTGGCGATGGGAAAGCCCGTCGCCTTGGAGGCTAGCGCCGAGGAGCGCGACACGCGGGGGTTCATCTCGATGACGACCATGCGGCCATCCTTGGGATTGACCGCGAACTGAACGTTTGAGCCACCGGTCTCGACGCCGATCTCGCGCAGCACAGCGATCGAGGCCGCGCGCATCCACTGATATTCCTTGTCCGTCAGGGTCAGGGCCGGGGCGACGGTGATGGAGTCGCCCGTATGGACGCCCATCGGATCGATATTCTCGATCGAGCAGACGATGATGCAGTTGTCCGCCTTGTCGCGGACGACCTCCATCTCATATTCCTTCCAGCCGAGGACGCTCTCTTCGATGAGCACTTCGGTGGTTGGGGACATGTCGAGGCCGCGTTCCACGATCTCGCGGAACTCTTCCATATTATAGGCAATGCCGCCGCCGGTGCCTGCGAGCGTAAAGGACGGACGGATGATGGCGGGCAGGCCGACGAAGGGCTGAGCCTCCAGCGCCTCTTCCATCGTATGGGCGGCGCGGCTGCGGGGGCTTTCCAGACCCAGCTTGTCCATCGCATTGCGGAACTTTTGACGGTCTTCGGCCTTGTCGATGACCTCAGCATTGGCCCCGATCATCTCAACGCCATATTTGGCCAATGTGCCATCAGCCTCGAGCGCCAGCGCACAGTTCAGCGCGGTCTGACCGCCCATGGTCGGCAGAAGGGCGTCCGGACGCTCCTTCTCGATGATCTTGGCGACGATCTGCGGGGTGATCGGCTCGATATAGGTGGCGTCGGCCACGTCCGGATCGGTCATGATCGTGGCCGGATTGGAATTGACCAGCACGATCCGATAGCCCTCAGCGCGCAGAGCCTTACAGGCCTGAACCCCTGAATAGTCGAACTCACAGGCCTGCCCGATGACGATAGGGCCAGCGCCGATTATGAGAATGGTCTTCAGGTCAGTACGTTTCGGCATCACATCATCCAAGCGCGTTCGGGGCCTGCGCACAGAGGTGCGGCCCGGAATCGATAATCCTGTAGGTTAAGGGCTTCGTTTAGAGGCCAAAGCGGCAGGGGGCAAGGGCGCTCACGGCCTTTGCGTGAAATTGATGACAGGTTAGCATCTTTAAAATGCTTTTCTAAATTTTCAGTCTTAACTTGAAATTGATTGGCGGGCCCACGCCCCCTCACCCAACCCTCTCCCCCGAGG
>JBEGOG010000107.1:0-5975 GCA_041182125.1 Pseudomonadota bacterium | reverse complement strand
AACTAAACAACCAAGTCATACAAAGCAAGGGAAACTTTCGAAACCCAAACCCGCAAAACCGGCCACCGCCTCAGCGAGCGCGGCTTGTAGGATGGGGGCTCTCTTATGGCAAGAAGGTTTCATGACGATGATGCATTTGCCTGTGTACAAATCATTTGATCCATCTGGGCCTATCCTTGCCGCCGCTTGCCAACCGGTCCGCTTAGCCCCTATTGCAGGGCGGTCGGGGAAACCACACTCATGCTGTCACATAAAGCGCGCTACGCTCTAAGAGCCTTGATCGCCTTAGCCCAAGAGGCTCCAGGCGTTCAGATGACCTCTGGCGACATATCCACCAAGGCCGATGCGCCGCGGAAGTTTCTTGAGGCCATTCTTCTACAGCTTAGCCTCACTGGTCTCGTCGTCAGCAAGCGCGGCAAGTTTGGCGGCTATCGCCTTGGCAGAACGCCCAGTGAAATAAGCTTTGCCGAAGTCATCCGGGTCGTTGATGGCCCCCTCGCCCTCGCCCCCTGCGTCAGCCGCATGGCCTTTCGCAAATGCGACGACTGTCCAAGCCTTGAAACTTGCCTACTGCGTGAAGCCTTGATGAAGACCCGCGATGCAACATCCCAAGTGCTCGAGGGCTACAGCCTCGCCGACGCCCTCACCTCCGAAGCCGTGCCGCCCCTCTAGCCCGCGCTAATATAGGCCTTAAGGTTCTCGGCTTCGGCTTCAGTCTCAGCGATCTTGGACTTTACCAAGTCGCCGATCGACACAATCCCGACCAACCGCCCCCCCTTCACTACAGGAAGGTGCCGAATCCGCCGGTCGGTCATGCGCAGCAATAGGGAATCAACCAACTCCGTAGGGGACGCAAAGACCACGTCCTTGGACATGCAAGACGCAATGGAATGCCCCATACCGACATGACCGTGTTCAGCGACAACCCTGACAATATCTCGCTCTGAAATGATGCCGACGACCTGATCCTGCCCATCAAGGACGACCATTGCGCCGACCTTACGAGAGTGCAGCAAGGCCGCAGCGGCACCGACCGTTTCGTCAGGCCGCGCGGTAAACACGAGATCACCCTTAGACTTCAAGATCTGACAGACGAGCATAGACGTTCCTCCGTGATTTATTGTCTTTGGAGTAGCGTCCTCCAAACCCGATCCGCGCGCAATGACGCTCACTCAATCGTGTTATGGGTCTGGGCGCCGACGATCCTCGCGGCTGGACCGATCAGCAAAAGTCCTGCGGCATAGCCAAAGAGATGGGCCTCCCAAGCGATTGGCGCGCCGCCTGTTCCTGGGGCAAGTCCAGTCAAGGCCACCAGAAGATTGACGATGATCCAAGCGGCAGCCATGCCAACCACAGTCCGGCTTTTGTAGGGCGACAGGCCCAAGGGCCGATCGATCATGCGCGATGCCGCCCCCATCAGTCCGGCTACGCCGCCCGATGCCCCAATCAAGATGGCATGGTCGTCCCGATGCACAAGTCCGTAGCCGAGACTGCCGAGTACGCCGCAGATCAGAAAGAAGAGTAGGAAGGCCAAGCCTCCCAAGATCGTCGCCCTGCCCTGCGCCGATTGATAGCCTAGACCCAGTAGCCGCGCCGTTGGGGTACCAAAGGCCAGTGCACCCAAAATGTTCATCCCCGCATGGGCCCAGCCGCCGTGAAGAAACATGGAGGTCACCAGCGGGAGATATCGTCCCTCGCTCAACATGGCGGGCGCAAATCCAAACTTCAGGATGAGCGCCGTCTCATCTGCCGATGTGGATTGGACGAGATAGGCCCCGACAAGGCTCAAAACCAAGAGGACGACGGGCCAAGGGGCCTTGATAGCGGGTTGTTTGGGTTCATCCACGTTCGTCAACTCCGTCGCGGCGGACCGGGCCATCCTGAGCCCGAAGCACGCCAAGGCCCATGGTCTGGGCTGCCGCGCTCGCACAATCAAGTCCCAAGCCTTTTGAGCCGTAGAAAGTCAGGCCAACAGCCCCTACCCGCGAAGGCCAACGGCCTAAATAATAGTACTTGAGGTGGAGGACTGCCCATTGCACAATCGCCCTTAGCTGGCCATATGCCTGCCTTGTAAGCGCCTTAATGCGCGGTAAAAGGGGTCGTTCCCCACCCATTCTGATAGGTTTTCTGACATGAATCGGATCTCTAAATTGGCACTGTTGGCCGGATGCAGCCTGGTGCTTACCGCCTGCGCTAGCGTGCAAATTCCGAGTTCGGCGAATTCGACGCCCTCAGAACAGGGACAACCGCAAAAGACCGACCCCGCCAAGTCGGCATCGCGGCCCAATACAGTCATCAAGGCTCGCAATGGCGTTTGGCCACAGACCTATTCCGATGTTGCCGCCGACCCGGATGTGAGGTTTGGCACCCTGCCCAACGGCATGCGCTACGCCCTCATGAAGAATGCGACTCCAACGGGTCAGGCCGCCATTCGCCTTCGCTTTGATGCCGGCTCCTTGATGGAGACCGATGAACAGCAGGGGTTGGCGCACTTCCTCGAGCACATGGCCTTCAACGGCTCGCGCAACGTGCCCGAAGGCGAGATGGTCAAGATCCTTGAGCGGCATGGCCTAGCCTTTGGTGCCGATACCAATGCCTCCACCTCTTGGACCGAGACGATCTATAAGCTTGACCTGCCCAAGACTGATGATGAGACGGTCGATATCAGCCTCAAGCTGATGCGTGAGACCGCCAGCGAACTGACCATCAGCCAAGCGGCCGTTGATCGCGAGCGCGGCGTGATCCTATCCGAAGAGCGCACGCGCGACTCACCCGGCTTTCAGGTGTTCAAAAAGAGCATCGGATTCTTTATGCACGGCCAACTGGCGTCAAAGCGACTGCCTATTGGGACTGTCGAGGTGTTAAAATCGGCGTCGCGTGACCTTATCGCCGATTTCTACAGTAAGTATTATCGTCCAGAGCGGGCCGTGCTGGTGATTACCGGGGATTTCGATCCCGACAAGATGGAAGCCAAGATCAAATCGCAGTTCAGCGACTGGACGGCAACGGGCAAGGCCGGGCCTGAGCCAAAGCTGGGACAACCTCTGAAGCGTGTCCCCGAAGCCATGGTCGTGGTTCAGGCTGGTGCACCCAACGCCCTTCAGATCAGCTGGCGCAAGCCCGCAGACAAGAGCGCCGATAGTGTTAGCCGTCGCCAACAGGACCTAATCGATTCCTTAGGCCTCGCGGTCGTCAACCGGCGCCTTGAGGGCATGGCCCGCAGCGCGGTTCCGGCCTTTATCGCTGCCGGCACCGAATATGCCGATGAGGTTCAGTCGGCGAAGGGCGCGACGCTCTATGCCAACCTTCAGCCAGAGAACTGGAAGCCGGGAATGACCTCGGCCTATGTCGAACTGCGCCGCGTCTTGAAATTTGGCGTCATGCAGGACGAGCTGGACCGTGAGATCACCGAGATGCGCGCCGATCTGACGGCAAAGGTTGCACAGGCCAAGACCCGCCGCACGACCTCCCTCGCCAATGGGCTGATCGGCTCGGTCGATGATCGCAAGGTCGTCACCAGCCCTCAGCAGGACCTCGATCTGTTTGAACAGACCGTAAAGGGCCTTCAGGCGCAAACTGTGTCAGACCATGTCCGCAAAGCCTTCAGTGGCTCCGGCCCCCTGATCTTGATCTCCTCCCCGACCGAGATTGAGGGCGGTGAAAAGACGGTGCTCGAAGCGTTCAAAGAGGCCGATGTACAGCCGATCACGGCACCCACCGTGCAAGAGGCCGTGACCTGGACCCATGACAAGTTCGGCACGCCGGGACAGGTCGTGGAGCGGCAGGACATTGCCGATCTGGATACGGTGTTCCTGCGCTTTAACAACGGGCTTCGCCTAACGGTTAAGCAGACTAAGTTCACACAGGATCAGATCCGTATTCGCGTTCGGATGGGCAATGGCAAGCTTGACCTGCCCAAAGACAAGGACGGGCTGGGCTGGATGCCGGGTTGGGCCTTCACCGAAGGCGGCCTGAGCGACATCACCAACGAACAGTTGGAAAAGCTGTTCACCGGCAAGATCTACAGCACAGGCCTCGCGCTTGGCGATGATGCAGCCATTATGGACGGCATAACCCGGCCTCAGGATCTTGACACCCAACTGCAGCTGCTCGCCGCCTATATCAAAGAACCAGGCTGGCGGTCCTTGGGCGTGCGCCGTGCCAAGAGTATCTATAGCTCGGCCAATGCCCAATTGGATGCAACGCCAGGCGGGATCATGTCGCGGAACCTGCGCCGCCTGCTCTACAACAATGATCGCCGCTGGGGCTTCCCAACCAATGAAGAGATCAGCAACGCCAAGCCCGAGGATTTCCGGGCCATGGTCGAGCCGGACCTGACCCAAGGCCCGATTGAGGTTACCGTGGTCGGTGACATCACCGTTGACCGTGCGATTGAAGCGGTCTCGGCGACCTTCGGGGCCCTACCCGCAAGGCCAGATCAGGTCACGCCTGCGGATGGCAAGGTGGTGAGCTTCCCCAAGGCGACGGAAAAGCCGGTTCTTTTGACCCACAAGGGCCGACCTGATCAGGCTATTGGCTTTGTCGCTTGGCCAACCCACGACTTTGTCAGCAACATGCAGGAGGCCCGCACCTTCGAACTGCTCAGCGAGGTGCTGAACCTGCGGATGACCGACGAGTTCCGCGAGAAGCAAGGCGCGACCTATTCGCCTTGGACCGATTCTGAAACCTCAGAGGTCTATCCTGGCTATGGTTATGTATCGGCGGGCGTGGAAACACCTCCCGAACGACTGGCCGGTTTCTTCGCCGATCTGGATAAGATCGCTGCTGACCTTCGCGACAAGCCCATCAGCCAAGATGAGCTCGACCGGGCTAAAAAGCCAAAACTTGAAGCGATCGAGAAGGATCGTCAAAGCAACGGCTATTGGATCGGTGTGCTGGCTGGTGCCCAGACTGATGGCTATAGCCTAACGGCGGAACGGTCGCGCTTGGCACAGATTGCCAAGATCACGCCGGCCGACATCCAAAAGTTAGCCAAGACCTACCTGACCCCCGACAAGGCGTGGCGCCTTCAGGTGGTGCCAGAAAAGGTTAACTAAAACAGACGGAAACAAACGGGATCGAGGCGTGCCGGAACCGCCGCCTCGATCCCCAGCCTGCCAACTGATCCAAAACGGGACAGAAAGTGCTGGCACGGAACTCGCCTGCAAGCCTCATGCGGAACTTCATTGTCCCGCCAAGTGACGGAAAGCGGGCTATGTCTCACCATAAGAACATCTGCGAACTGATCGGGTACTGGTCAGACAAGAAGGCGGGATTCAAGGCTCCCCTGCGGGCCGCGATCCATCCTGGTGATTTTCTTACTATCCTGCCCCAAATTCTCATCGTCGGGCGCCAAGCCAAGGGCACCTATCCTGTGCGATTGGCCGGTGGCTTTGTCGACCTCACCCTTGGTCGATCCCCGCATGGGCGAAACCTCCTCGATCTCTTTGATCGGGACAGCCACGCGATCATTTCGGGCCTTATCGAAAACTGCCGTGTTCAGGTCGAGCCTTGCGTCCTCTCGGCTCAAGGTCAGACCCAAAAGGGGTCAGAGCGGCACTATCAGTTGATGATGGCACCGCTGACCGGCCCCTCTGGCCTCAGTGATCGCTTCCTATGCCTGCTTCAGCCCCTCACCGTCCAATTCGAGGGGGACGATATCATCAGGATTAGTGGCCTTAACCTGTCCCATGCGGATCGTACGGCCTACCGCCCAGCCGCCTTCCCGGCTCTGGTCACGGACAATGGACGCCACGTCGCCTGACCGACGGTGGATTGACGTTATTTAAAACAACCCTAAAGATTGAGTCATCTCAGGAGATGTCCTCATGGCCAAGATCATTCAACAGCGCATGGCCGCAGAAGCCGATGGCAGTTTCGTGCTGTTCCTGATCGGCATGAGGGTCAACAGATGGTGGAAGGTCTGGAAGTGGTGGCCCGTCGCAACCGCCATGCCGCGCATGATCATTGAGCTC
>JBEGOG010000106.1:0-5767 GCA_041182125.1 Pseudomonadota bacterium | reverse complement strand
GGGCGAGGGGGCACCCACCGTCCGTGATCGTTCCTTGATCTTTGCCCGGCACATCGGCACTCTGCTATCTAAACCTCTAAACCCGCAGGACATTTCCCATGACCGACCGTATCACCTCGCCCTTCGGTAACTTTACTCCCGCGCGTGAGGTCGTCGCCGGGCATGATTTGAGCGGGAAGGTCGCGGTTGTCACGGGATCAGCCTCTGGCATTGGCGTTGAGACCGCCAGAGCCCTAGCCGAGGCCGGGGCGGAGGTCGTGCTGGCGGTGCGTAATGGGACCGCAGGTGCTGAGGTTGCCGCCGATATTGCCAAGACGGCCAAGGGGGCCAAGCCGCGTGTTGAGCTTGTCGACCTGTCCGATTTTGCCAGCATCCGCGCCTTTGGCCAGCGGTGGGGCGCTAAGCCGCTCAATATCCTGATCAATAATGCCGGGGTCATGGCCTGTCCTCAGACCTATACGGCCGATGATCTGGAGATGCAGATCGGCACCAATCATTTTGGGCACTATCTGTTTTCGCTGCAGTTGGCGCAGGGTCTGGTTCAGGGTGCGCAGACGAGCGGGAGCGAAAGCCGCCTCGTCTCTCTCTCCTCAATCGCCCATCGCATGTCGGCGGTCGATTTTGACGACCCCCACTATCGCACCCGTCCCTATCAGAAGTGGCAGGCCTATGGTCAGGCCAAGACCGCCAATAGCCTGTTCGCGGTCGGCTTCCATCAGCGCTTTAAGGATCACGGCGTCATTGCCAATGCCGTCATGCCCGGCGGCATCATGACCCCGCTGCAACGCCATCTGCCCCGCGAGGAAATGATTGCCATGGGCTGGATGGACGAGGCGGGCAAGGTCGCTGATGGTTTCAAGACCACCGAGCAGGGGGCCTCGACCTCGGTCTGGGCAGCGGTAGGACCCGAACTGACCGGCATCGGCGGGCTCTATCTGGAAAACTGTGCTCAGGCGGTTCCAGCGACCAAAGACAATCGCTTTGTCGGGGTCGAGCCTTGGGCGCTGGATGCCGAAGCGGCTGAGAAGCTATGGGACCTGTCGGTTAAGACCTGCGCTATTGGCTAGGTCCGCTAGCAAACCTCGCCAAGGCCGCGAGGATGGCCTAGAACCACCTCATGTCTGATCAAAATCCCGTTCCGCCGCCGACAGAGACCCTGTCTTTTGATTTTGTCCCCACCCGTGCGGCGGGATTGCAGCGGCTGGGCGAATTTCTGCCGCGCGCGGGCAAGGCCTATGCCTTTGAGCGCAACTATGACTGGGGGCCGGAGCACCGCAGCAATATTTCGGGCCTGTCGCCCTATATCCGCCATCGGCTGATCACCGAGGACGAGGTTTTCGCCGCTGTCCTTGGTCCGCATCTGGAAAGCGAGGCGCGGTCCTTTTTGCATGAGGTCGCGTGGCGGACCTATTGGAAGGGCTGGCTAGAGCACTATCCGCAGGTTTGGCGCAACTATCGCCTCGCGGTCACGCGGCGGGTGCGGGCGATGGAGAAGTCACCGACCCTGCTGGAGGCCTATGATGAGGCCGTGGATGGCCGCACCGGCATCGACTGTTTCGACGCCTGGACCCATGAGCTGCGCCAGACCGGCTATCTGCACAACCATGCCCGCATGTGGTTCGCCTCGATCTGGATCTTCTCGCTGCGTCTGCCGTGGGAACTGGGCGCGGACTTCTTCTTGCGCCATCTGGTCGATGGGGACGCCGCTTCCAACACCCTATCTTGGCGCTGGGTGGCTGGGCTCCATACCCAGAACAAGCACTACCTCGCGACGGTCGAGAACATCGTCCAGTTCACCAGTGGCCGGTTCAACCCCCGTCGCAAATTCATTGATGACAATGCCCGTCCCCTGAACTGGGAAGATTTAGGGCCCCAAGAGCTGTTGCCCGAAGTGCCTGAGATCATGTCCGGTCTGCGCACGGGCCTTTTGCTCACGGATGAGGACCTATCGCCGCAAAGCTGGCCGTCAGGTACCGAGGGTGTGGTGGCGCTGGCCGGTCTGTGCTCGGTCGATCTGCGCTCGCCCATTGCGGCGGGTGAGGTGGCGCGGGCCTTTTCGCTTGGCGCTGTTGAGGATGGCCTGACCCGCGCCGGGACCTTGCTGAACCTTACACCGCAGCGCCTCGATGACGAGGATTGGGTCAGAAGCTTGGTCGACTGGGCCAAGGCGGAAGGGCTAGAGCAGATCGTCACCGGCTATGCGCCGCAAGGCCCCGTCTCTGAACGCCTCGCGGCCGCCTTTCGCAAGTTGGAGCCGATGGGTGTTCATTTGGCGGTGGTCCAGCGCCGCTGGGACGAAACCGCCTGGCCCCACGCAACCAAGGGCTTTTTCCAGTTTCGCGATGTGATCCCGAAGCTTGCCCGCCTCTAAGTACCCCCTACCCCCGCTGCGCGGGTACTTCCCCCAAAGGGGGAAGATTTAGAACCCTTAGATCTTCCCCCTCTGGGGGAAGTGGCCCTAACGGCCTAAGGGGGCCTTATCTTTTCCACTTCCGTGTTCCCCGCGCAGGCGGGGACCCAGAAGCTTCTAGAACGGACCGCTGGTAGGCCCTCATCTGGATCCCCGCCTTCGCGGGGAACGCGGCGGAGCGAGAGGGAACCGTCCTCGTCCTTCGACAGGCTCAGGATGAGGATGGGTGAGGGCCTTGTTTGTTTAATCCGCGTCATTGCGAGCGCAGCGAAGCAACCCAGGGGTCTGACACGGACCTAACGTGATGTTCCCCTGGGTTGAGTCGGCGTTTCACGCCTCGCAATGACGCAGGCATTTGTCGTGCTGAGCGTACCTGCGCACGAGGACGTTCTCCATCAAACCGGATCGTAAGGGAACACGCTGCCGGTGGCACCCAGATCGGTGAAGCTGGCACCCATGGAGGGCATGGCCTGCTCGAGGATCGAAGACGGCGTCCAGCCTTCCATGCGCGATACCGAACGCACGGGGCGAGGCTGGTCGAACAGGACGATCTCATTGCCGCGCACCGAGAAGACCTGACCCGAAACGGCCTTGGCCTCTGGCGAGGCGAGGGCGACGGCCAGTTGGGCGACCTGATCGGCGCGCATGCCGTTCTTCATCCGATCCACGCGGGCCGCAGAGGCCTCGTCCTTGACGGGGATGGTGGCGATCATGCGGGTCCAGGCGAAGGGCGCGATGATATTGGAGCGCACCGACTTGATGGCCCCCTCCATGGCGATGATCCGCGACAGCCCCATGACGCCCAGCTTGGCGGCGGCATAGTTGGCTTGGCCGATATTGCCGATCAGGCCCGAGGTCGAGGTGAAGAGAACATAGGAGCCTTCACCCTGATTGCGGAAATGCTCAACGGTGGCACGGGTGACATTGAAGGCACCGCGCAGATGGACCTCGATGACCGCGTCCCAGTCCTCTTCGCTCATCTTGTGGAACATGCCGTCGCGCAGGATACCGGCGGGGCTGATCACCGAATGGAGGCCACCAAAGGTGTCCATGGCCTGCTCGACCATCGACTTGACGCCGTTCATCGAGCTAACGCTGTCGGAGTTGGAGACGGCTTGACCACCGGCTGCTCGGATCTCGGCGGCAACCTCTTCTGCAGGACCTGCCGAGCCCAGATCATCGCCGCCGACCGAGGCACCCAGATCGTTGACGACAACGCTCGCGCCCTCTTGCGCCGCCAATAGGGCACATTCACGGCCAATACCGCGCCCGCCACCGGTGACCAGAACCACCTTACCGCTCAAAACGCCCATGTCTCTTCTCCCTAAGATCTGTTTCGTTGGATTAGCTTTTAGGCGAGCCGGTCGGCCTTGCGCAAGGCAGGGAACCAACTGGCCCACAGGCCTGTTACGATGATCGCGCCGACCCCGCCAAAGACGGCGGCACCAACCGGGCCGAGCAGGCGCGCGGCGACACCGCTTTCAAACTCACCGAGCTCGTTGGAGGCCCCGATGAACAGGCCAGATACGGCCGAGACCCGTCCACGCATGACGTCCGGCGTGACGATCTGGACGAGGGTCTGGCGGATATAGACCGAGACCATGTCTGCTGCCCCTAGCACCGCCAAGGCGGCGACCGACAGCCACAGGAGCTTGGACAGGCCAAAGACGATGGTCGCAAGGCCAAAGAGGGCGACCGATGCGAACATGAATAGGCCCGCTCGCCGCCGGATGCTGACAAGGGCTAGCAGGATTGCCACGGCAGAGGCGCCGATGGCGGGGGCTGTGCGCAGGATGCCAACGCCCTCTGGGCCAACATGCAAAACATCCTTGGCAAAGACCGGCAGCAAGGCCGTCGCGCCGCCGAGGAGGACGGCAAACAGGTCCAGCGAGATGGCCCCAAGGACGATCTTGTTGGTCCAGACATAGACCAGACCCTCTTTGATCAGTGCGGCGCGTGATCCAGGTTGCAGGACCGGCTGGGTATTGGCGCGGATTAGGGCGAGTAACAGGATGGAGACGCTAAAGAGGATCAGCGCTCCGGCATAGGCCGTCTGGGCCGACACGGCGCACAGAATGCCGCCGATGGCGGGTCCAAAGATCGAGGCGCTTTGCCAGGCCAGAGAATTCCAAGCGATAGCCTTAGGCAACAACTCATGTGGCACCAACATCGGCCCCATTGCCCCGCTTGCGGGACTGAAAAAGGCCCGTGCACCGCCAAAGACGAGGGCAATGGCAATGATGGGCCAGAGTTGGGGATGGCCGGCCCGGGCCAAGAGGAACAGTCCGCCCGCGCACAGGACCTCGACCATCAGCGAAATCATCATGATCCGACGGCGGTCATGTCGATCTGCCGTCTCACCGGCATTGAGAGTCAGGGCCAAAAGGGCGGCAAACTGGGCCAAGCCAATCATGCCGACGATGAAGGCCGATTCTCGCACCCCCGATGTTAGCCGCGCAAGAGCATAGACTTGCCAAGCGATGGCGATGGCTTGGATTTGAATAGCAAGGACGGAGGTAAACTTTGCCGCCCAAAACAGCATATAGGGCCGATGGCGCAGGAGGGCGGCGGTTTCGCTCAGAGGCGGCGCGGGCGGGGTGTCTGTCTGGTCCATTTGAACGGCAGTTTGGACCAGCCGCGGCGAGCGTACAAACCCGGACTTGGGTCTAAGGCGGGCTATGAGGTGTTTTTTATTTTGATTGCCGGAGGGAACTGGGCCATTGCTGCCGCCGCCCTGTCCAAAGCGCCCTCTGATCGGCGTAATGGTTCGGACAGGTTCGGGAAGGACTAAGGATTGATGGCAGAGGATAGGGGCTTGCAGATCGTCGGTGAACAGCCCAGCGATCATGCCGCCGTTGAGGCGCTGGTCGCCAAGGCTTTCGGCCCCGGTCGGTTCGTCAAGACCGCCGAGCGTCTAAGGGAAACCAATCAGCCCCGTCTGGATCTTTCCTTTGTGGCCTATGATGGTGAGCGGCTTGCGGGCTGTGTGCGTCTGTGGCCGATCCATGTCGGCGATACGCCTCTCGTATTTTTAGGCCCCTTCGCTGTTGATCCCGATCTGCGCAGTCAAGGTCTCGGTGCGCGGCTGATCAAAACAGCCTGTGAAGCTGCGAAGGCTGCGGGAGAGACCGCGATCCTATTGGTCGGTGATCTGGCCTATTTCAACCGTTTGGGCTTTGCGCAGGCCGATCCCGCCGCGATCCAACTGCCCGGACCGGTCGATAGACGCCGGGTTCTGATCCGGCGGCTTGGGGCTGGGGCAGAGTTTCAGGGGCTGGTGAGGCCGGGCTAGGGTGGCGGACGACCCCCTCACCCAACCCTCTCCCCCAAGGGGGCGAGGGCTTACCGTTCTTAGCC
>JBEGOG010000105.1:0-5801 GCA_041182125.1 Pseudomonadota bacterium | reverse complement strand
GTCACGGACCTAGAGACCTTCTGCTTTTCCAGCCATCTGGTCGATGTGAACCATGATCTGGAATCCCTGCCCTTTGATGCGGCGATGGACAAGATCCTGCGCGAGGTCGGCAATGGCAGCACCGACTATGGCCGCGCCTTTACCGATCTGAGCCGCCAATATGACAGCACCATCGACAAGCGCACGACGGTGCTGATCCTCGGGGATGGCCGCAACAACAATGGCGATCCGGCCATGGGCATTTTCCAAGACATCGCCGCCAAGGCTAAGCGGGTCATTTGGCTCTGCCCCGAACATCCGGCCAGCTGGGGATCGGGCGACAGCGCCCTGCTGCAATATAAGCCCTTCTGCTCCAGCCTGACCCACTGCTCGACCGTGGCCGATCTGGAACATGCCCTAGATGACGTGCTGCTGGCCTACGGTTAGGCCCACCCAAGCGTAGGACCACCGACCATGAAGCTTGCCAAGCCCAAGTTCGATATCGGCCTCGCCACCAACAATCTCGATCCGATGCTGCGGTTCTGGCAGGACGAGGCGGGCGCGCCCTTTGATCATCTGTTGAAGATCCGGCGCGGGATGGATCAGCATCGGCACGATCTGATGGGGTCGGTACTCAAGATCAACCATCTGGCCGATCCCCTGCCCCAGACCCCGCCGAGCGGCTATCGCGAACTGCTGATCGCCCGCGAGAGCTTAAGTGCGCCCAAGGCCCTGACCGACCCCGACGGCAACAGGGTCAGCCTCGTACCCATCGGCCATCAAGGCGTGACGCAGATCGGCGTGCGGCTGGCGGTGCGGGATATAGAGGCCCAGAAGCGGTTCTATACTGAGGGTCTGGGCCTGCCGCCGTTGGACGGCCCCTCTGGCCTCGCCTTTGGCGCCGGTGAGAGCGTGATCTTGCTAGAACAGGACGATCAGGCCCCGCTGGACGCCCCCTTCGAAGGCAGCGGCTGGCGCTATTTGACCTTGCAGTCCTTCGCCGTAGACAGCGACCATGCCCACGCCCTCGCCCAAGGCGGACGCGAGGCCGCGGCCCCAAGAACCCTCGGCACCACCGCTCGCATCTCAATGGTCATGGACCCGGCTGGGAACTGGATCGAGATTTCTCAGCGCGCCTCGATCACCGGATCGCTAGAGCCGCGCTGAGGCCAATTCATTACCTCTGACGTCATTGACGAAGGCACGCACGCGGGGGACAGAGGACCGCAAACGGCGAGGCAAAAGCGTGTCCGATCTGATCTCTACCCCAACGACCAAGGCCGAAAGCGCCTTTGCGCGGCTGTTGCGCGATTGGCGTCAAAGGCGGCGCCTCTCACAGCTTGATCTGGCCCTGAGTTCCGGCGTCTCGCAACGCCATGTCAGTTTCTTGGAATCGGGCCGCGCCAATCCGAGCCGAGCCATGATCTTGCAACTGAGCGAGACCCTCGACGTACCCTTGCGCGACCGCAACGACTGGCTGACTGCGGCAGGCTTTGCACCGATCTTTCGCAATCGCGCCCTAGACGATCCCCAGATGGATCAGGTCATGAACGCCGTGCGCATGATGCTGCGCTCCCATGAGCCCTATCCTGCTGTCGCCCTCGACCGAGCGTGGAATGTGCGGATGTCGAACGCCCCGTTTGATCTTTTGGGTGCCATGCTGGGTGAGGACATTTGGGATCGGGTCGGCGGCGGTGAGCGCAATCTGATGCGGCTGTTCTTCCATCCTCAAGGCATCCGCCCGTTCATCACCAACTGGTCCGCCGTTGGTCCCTTGATGTGGCGGCGGGCTCAGCGCGAGGCTGAAGCCTTGGCCGGGGCCGAGATGAAGGCCGTGCTGGAGGATCTGGCCCCCATGCAAGATACCCACATCCTGTGGTCCGCCGCAGACACCGCGCTCCTGCCGGTCATGCCCTTCACGATGCAGATCGAAGCCATCAAGATTTCGATGTTCGCGGTCGTCGCGACCTTTGGAACAGCGCAGGATATCACGGCTGACGAGCTGCGGATCGAGACCCTGTTCCCTGCAGATGCGGAGACCGAAGCCCTGTTTCGCAGCGCCGCGTTCTAGCGTTTCTGATAACCTCGCACGTCGTTGCGCGGTCCCCGTGAGAGCTTGATGATAGGGCATCACCCTTGGTCAGGAGCCCGACATGTCCGCAACGCCCCTCGAAATCGTCCGCCGCTTCATGACGCTCATGGAGCCTCTGAACTATGATGAGGCGCTCAAGCTGATCTCTGCGACCTGCGAATATACCAATCCTCCACCACTCGGCACCGTCCATGGCCCAGCCGGTGTGCGGGCGGTGCTCGAACCCTTCTTTGGCCCGACCAAGGAAAACGAATTCCGGGTCCTTCGCGAGGCAGTGGCAGGCCCGGTTGTCATCCTAGAACGCCTAGACCGGCACCTGTTCGGTGACAAATGGGTCGAACTTCCCGTCACAGGCGTCTACGAGGTCCATGACGGGCTAATCACCTATTGGCGCGACTATTTCGACGCCCCGACCATCCTGTCGCAACTGCCCGCCGCCTAGCGCCAAGTCGTCAGGACGGGTCCACCGTCACCCGGCGCATATGGCGGCGCTGGCCAGGATAATCGTTCAAGGCATAGTGCCAGACCGAGCGATTATCCCAGAAGGCCACCGATCCGGGCGTCCAGACAAAGCGGCAGGTGCGGGCCTCTTGGCGGCAATGATCGAACAGGAAGTCGAGCAAGGGCTTGCTTTCCCGCGCACTCCAGCCCTCGAACCGCATCGTGAAGGCCGGATTGACATAGAGCGCCTTGCGGCCATTTTCGGGATGGGTCAGGACGACCGGGTGGATATATTCGCCGACCGCGCCCTCGGCCTCGACCACCGCCATGGAACTGCGCTTCTGAGCCGAATGACCTGCCGAAGAATATTCGCGGCCAGCCGAATGGACCGCATTCAAGCCTTCTAGCGTCGCCCTCATGCCCGGCGTCAGGGCGTCATAGGCCGCCGCTTGGCTGGCAAACAGCGTGTCGCCGCCCCATTCGGGAAGCTCTACGGCATAGAGGATCGAGCCGATGGCCGGGCGTTCCAGAAAGCTGGTGTCCGAATGCCAGCCGCCGCCGAAATTGGTCTTGTCCGACGGCTCCTTGATGATCTCCATCACTTCGGGATGGTCGGCCATGCCTGCGACATAGGGATGGATGTTTAGCGGACCGAAGCGCTTGCCAAAGGCGACCTGTTGGGCAGGCGTTAGGGTCTGGTCGCGAAAGAAAATGACCTGATGTTCAACCAGGGCCGCCCGGATTTGGCCAATCATGCCATCTGACAGGCTAGTCGACAGATCGACGCCTGAAATCTCCGCGCCAAGAGCACCGGAAACCTTGCGCAGGGTCAAAGAAGCATCAGACATCATCGGTTCCTCATTCGTTTGCCCCGCACCTTGCCCCGAAATGCGGTCAAGGCAAGGGCGAATTATCGGTCGAGGCCGCTTGCCCGCCGGACCTATCCCGGCTCTACTGACCTTTCAAAGATGAGGCCATAACGGCCCGACCGCGAGGAAACACTGGGATGACTGACGCCGTAGCAACGACGCCTGAGCCAAATTCTGTGCCCGCCGAAGCTCTAGACCACGAGCCCCTGTCGCCCGCCTATCGCCGCTATGCGCTGGGCGTGTTGCTGGCCATCTACACGCTCAATTTCCTAGATCGTCAGGTGATCAATATCTTGGCCGAGCCGATCAAGCAGGATCTGAAACTGGCCGATTGGCAGTTGGGCATGATGACCGGTCTGGCCTTTGCGCTCTTCTACACGGTCCTGATGCTGCCCATCGCGCGTTTGGCCGAGCGGGGCCACCGGCCTTGGATCATTGCCAGTGCAACCGCGATCTGGAGCCTATTCACCATCCTGTGCGGCATGAGCCAGACCTTTTTGCAGCTCTTCCTTGCCCGGATCGGCGTCGGTGTCGGTGAGGCGGGCTGTAGTCCGCCAGCACACTCCCTGATCAGTGACTATGTGCCCAAATCCATGCGCTCATCGGCCTTGGCCTTCTATTCCATCGGCACGCCGCTCGGCAGCTTGCTTGGCATGGTGATGGGCGGTTTGGCCGCTGATGCCTTCGGATGGCGCGCGGCCTTTTTAATCGCCGGAGCCCCGGGGCTGATCATGGCCTGCGTCGCCGCCATTACCCTAGTCGAGCCACGGGTCAAGAAGCCAACCGTTGAGACAAGCCCCAGCGTCGGCGCGGCTCTGCGCGAGATTGCCGGCAAAAAGACCTTCTGGCTGATCGCCTTCGGAGCGGGTTTCATGGCCTTTCAAGGCTATGGCCACCAAGCCTTCGCCGCCTCGTTCTTCCTGCGCAACCATGCTGACGAGCTTGCACAGCTATCAGCTCAGTTTGGCCTCAAGCCCATCGGCTTGATTGGCATTGGTATGGGCCTGATCACCGGCATCGGTGGGATTGTCGGAACCGTCCTTGGGGGACAGTTGGCCGATAGGCTCGGCGCTAAGGACCTGCGCCATCAGATGGCCATTCCGGCCGTCGGTGCCTTGATCGGTTTTCCGGTCTATATCCTTGCCATGATGCAGAACTCAGCCGCGTCTGCGCTCATCATGATGCTGCTTCCGACCCTGTTGAGCACCCTATGGTACGGACCTGCCTATGCCTCATCTCAGAGTCTGGTGTCGCCACGCACCCGCGCCACGGCGGCGGCCATCACCCTGTTCGTCGCCAATCTGGTCGGCCTCGGCTGCGGGCCCCTCTTTGTCGGCATCCTGTCGGATACCCTCTCAGGACCCATGGGCATGGGCTCAGCGTTGGGCGTAAAATGGGCACTCATAATTGGCTCACTCGGCCTCTTGGTCGCCGCCGCCCTGTTCTGGATCGCGCGCAATCACATCCGCGAAGACACGGTCAGCTAGGTCGGCGATCAGCACAAAAATAGGGGGAGATGGACCCGCCATCTCCCCCTCTTCATTTCGAACCTTAGCGGTGAGTGGCCCTAGAGCCCCAGAACAGCCTTGGCCATGATGTTGCGCTGGATCTCATTGGAGCCGCCAAAGATCGAGGTCTTGCGCATGTTGAAATAGCCCGGCGCGGCCTTGAAGGCGAAGTCAGGGCTGATGGCCTGGACATTGTCGCCCTCGCGCGGGAAGCCCCGGAAATAGGGCTCGCCATAGTGACCTGCGGCTTCGAGCGTCAATTCCGTCAGGCGCTGACCGACCTCGGTGCCCTTGACCTTGAGCATGGAGGCTTCGGGTCCCGGGCCCTTGCCGCTGCTTTCACCCGCAAGCGTGCGCAGCTCGGTATATTCCAGAGCCGCCAAGTCGATCTCCAGATCAACGATCTTGCGACGGAAATCGGGATCCTTGATCAGGGGCTGACCGTCGTCGGCTAGCACTCCCGCTGCCACTTCGCGCAGACGCTCAATGCCGCGCTTGGAGCGGGCAACGCCAGCAATGCCGGTGCGCTCATGGCCCAGAAGATACTTAGCGACCGTCCAGCCCTTGTTCTCGTCGCCAATGCGGTTCTCGACCGGCACGATGACATTGTCGAGGAAGGTGTCATTGACCTCGTGACCGCCATCGATGGTGATGATCGGGCGAACGCTGATGCCCGGCGTCTTCATGTCGATCAGCAGGAAGGTGATGCCCTCTTGCTTCTTGGCGTTCTGGTCGGTGCGGACCAAGAAGAAGCCCCAGTCGGCGAAGTGGCCTTGGGTCGTCCAGGTCTTCTGGCCGTTGACGCGGTAATAGTCCTTGCCGTCCTCACCGGTGAACCGCTCGGCGCGGGTCGACAGACCGGCCAGATCGGAACCGGCACCGGGCTCTGAATAGCCCTGGCACCACCAGATG
>JBEGOG010000104.1:0-5855 GCA_041182125.1 Pseudomonadota bacterium | reverse complement strand
CCATCATCTCGCACCCTGACGCCGGCAAGACCACCTTGACCGAGAACCTGCTGCTGGCTGGCGGGGCCATCCGGGCCGCCGGTGCCGTGCGCGCGCGCGGCGAGCAAAGGCGGACCCGGTCTGACTGGATGAAGATCGAGCGCGTGCGCGGTATTTCGGTCTCGGCCAGCGTTATGACCTTCGACCATGAAGGGCTGATGTTCAATCTGCTCGATACGCCGGGCCACGAAGACTTTTCGGAAGATACTTACCGCACCCTGACGGCTGCCGATGCCGCCGTCATGGTGCTGGATGCGGCCAAGGGGATCGAGCCCCAGACCCTAAAACTGTTCGAGGTCTGCCGCCTGCGCGACATCCCTATCGTCACCTTCATCAACAAGATGGACCGCGAGGCGCAGGACCCGATTGAGTTGTTGGACGAGATCGCCTCCAAGCTGGCCCTCGATCCGGCACCGCTCTACTGGCCTGCAGGGTCCGGTAACCGGTTTAGGGGCATGCTCGATCTGCGCACACGCATGTTCCAGCCCTTTACCAAGCGGCCCTCGTCGGAGTTGCAAGAACATCCCAGCGCCGTCGCTTTGGACGGTAACGCCATTAGCCCCTATCTCGACCCCGACGAGCAGGCGGAGTTGGAGGAGATGTCGTCGTTGGTGCAGGAGGCCGCCAAGCCCTTTGACCCGCAAGCCTTCCTCGAGGGTCATATGACGCCGGTCTTTTTCGGCTCGGCCCTGCGCCATTTCGGGGTCGATCAACTGCTGGCCGGTCTGGGGGCCTATGCACCGCCGCCTAAGCCGCTCAAGGCCCTGCGCGCGGGCGCTGAAACCCACGTCGCCCCGGGTGATCCTGAGGTTTCCGGCTTTGTCTTTAAGGTCCAGGCCAATATGGACCCCAACCATCGCGACCGCATCGCGTTCCTCCGCCTGTCTTCTGGCCGGTTCCAGCGCGGCATGAAGCTGAAGGTGCAGAACACCGGGCGTCAGATCAGCGTCAATGCCCCGATCATGTTCTTCGCCTCGGACCGCGAGTTGGCCGAAGAGGCCTTTGCCGGTGACGTGATCGGCATCCCCAACCACGGCGTTCTGCGCGTCGGCGACAGCCTGTCAGAGAGCGGCGCGGTTCGCTTTGCCGGTCTGCCCAACTTCGCCCCAGAAATTCTGCGCAAGGTGCGGGTCAAGGATCCGCTCAAGGCCAAACACCTCAAAAAGGCGCTCGAGGGCTTGGCCGAGGAAGGCGTCACCCAGCTGTTTCGTCCCACCTTCGGGGCCGATTTCATCGTCGGTGCCGTGGGCCAGCTTCAGTTCGAAGTGATGCAGGACCGTCTGGGCGGCGAATATGCCCTCGATGTGATTTTTGAGAATGCCCCCTTCGCCGAGGCGCGCTGGATCGGCGGTGCCCGGGCCGATGTCGAGGACTTCTCGAACAAGCACCGCACAGCCATGGCCGTCGATATTGACGACCAGCCGGTGTTTCTGGCCAAGTCCTCGTGGGAGATCGGCTATGTGGCCGAGAAATTCCCGAAGGTCTCGTTCCACAAGACCCGCGAGCGAGGCTAGGGGCCTATTTCTTCGCGGGCTTGATCTTAACCGGCTTCATGGGGGTAAGCGGCGTGCTGGGGGCCATCCTGAGGCGGGGGCTGTTGACGCCATGCTGAATCTGGAGTTTGCCGTCATAGGGCTTAGGGGCTGGCGTGGTCGCGCCGCTTGACGGCTTGGCCATCGGCAGTCGGTTTTCGGCTGCGAGGGCGCTGCTGCTGAGGCCTGCGACCAAGCCGACTGAGACTAAAGTGAGACGCAGGCCCATCGTCTAACGCCCCCTGAACCGGCGCAGGATCGCCTGTTCGCTGGCCTGAAGCAGGGCATGGAGCAGGGCCCCCATCAGCGACAGAACAATCACGGCGGCAAAGGTCTTGGCGGTCTGGAGCCGGTTGCTGGATTCCAAGATGCGCCAAGCCAGCCCTTGGGATCCGCCTGATCCAGCCACGAATTCCGCCACCACGGCCCCGATAACCGCCAAGCCCCCAGCGACCTTATGGCCTTCGAGGACAAAGGGCGTGGCCGAGGGAATGCGCAGCCGCTGCAGCTTTTGCCATGGCGTTGCACCATAGAGATCAAACAGGCGCTCAAGATCCGGATCAGTGGACTTTAGCCCCGTTAAGGCCCCGGAAAAGATCGGGAAGAAGGCGACGATGACCGCCAGCGCGATAATCGCGCGGTCGGGATGGGCGAGGCCCGCCCAGATGACCACTTGCGGCGCGATGGCCACCACGGGGGTGACCTGCAAGGCCACAGCGAGGGGCTGAACGGCCTTTTCCAGCAGACGATTGGTCGAGATGATCAGGGCCAAGGAACAGGCGATCAGGCTGGCAAAGGCCAGGGCCAAAAGGGCGGTCGATAGGGTCTTCCAGGCGGAGCCCAGCAAAAGGGCCCAGTCCTGCGCCATCGCTGCTGCGACCGCAGACGGGGCGGGGAGGAAATAGGCCGGAACGCCGGTTAGG
Source organism: Pseudomonadota bacterium (assembly GCA_041182125.1). Taxonomy (GTDB): domain Bacteria; phylum Pseudomonadota; class Alphaproteobacteria; order Caulobacterales; family Caulobacteraceae; genus CAISGS01. Next base: position 3,361 of record JBEGOG010000104.1, on the reverse strand, counting down.
CGGCAGGCGGTCTCCCACAGTCCGAGCAGGACGGCGACCAGAAGGATGGGGGCGAGGGTCTCGAGGGTCCGGTTCATTGCCTATGCCCCATGGCCTGAGCCAGATCGCGCGACACATCCTCGGCAGCATTGCGGAAGACTGCGCTGGTGCGAAAGCCGGGCGGTCTTGGCAGGGGGGCTTCGATGGTGGTTTGGCCCGCGATCATGCCGGGATTGGCGCTCATCACCACGATCCGCTGGGCCATATAGGCGGCCTCTTCGACATTGTGGGTGACAAAGACCACGGCAGGGCGGGTCTGGTCCCAAAGGCGGTGAATATCGTCGGCCAGATTGCGACGGGTGATCTCGTCGAGCGCCGCGAAGGGCTCGTCGAGCAGCAAGAGGCGAGGCCGCGTGACGAGGGCGCGGGCCAGCGACACCCTCATGGCCATCCCGCCGGACAGTTGCGCGGGCTTGGACCCTATCGCATTTTCCAGACCCACCGCCTTAAGGGCCTCCTGAGCCTGATTCCGGGCCTTGGCCTTGGCCATTCCAGCCAGTTCGAGCGGCAAGGCGACATTGGTTGTGGCATCGGCCCAAGGCATCAGGGTCGGGGCCTGAAACACCACAGCCGTCTGACCCCGCTCTGGCGTTCGGGTCACGGTTCCAGCGGTGGGCTGTTCCAATCCGGCCAGCAGACGCAGGGCCGTGCTCTTGCCACAGCCCGACGGCCCGACCAGCGCCACGACCTCTCCCTCGGTCAAGGACAGGTCGAAGGGGCCAAGCACCACGCCCCGGCCCGGATAGGCGACCTCGACCGCCGTGAGGCTGGCGACCACGCTCATTTGGCCGGAGGGGTCACGAAGGCTAGGCTGTAGGCGCTCTTGACGTCCAGATCCTTGGGGTAGACCCCTTGGCTCGAGGCGACGGCGAAGAACTCGGCCCAACGCGCATCGGTCATGGCCCCAACGCCGAGGCTCTTGGCATCGCCGGACTCGACCAGCCCATAGGCCTTCATCTTGGCGCGGGCCTGATCGAGCAGGGCCTGGGTCATTTCGGGATTGTCTTTGAGGATCAAGGCATCGCCGGGCTTGGCGTCGCCATTGAGATAGGAGCTCCATCCTGCGGCCGAGGCCTCAATAAAGGCGCGCACGGCCTTGGGGTCCTTGGCGATGAGGGTATCGGGGGCCAGGACCATGGCGGCATAGCCGGGATAGCCCTCATCGGCGAGCAGGAACACGGCAGGCTTGAACCCGCCCTCCTTCTCGATGGTGTAGGGCTCGCTGGTCAGATAGCCCTGCTGAATGGCCTTGGGATCGGCGAGGAACGGGGCGGCGCTGTAGTTATATTTGCGGACCTGATCGTCGGTGAAGCCATATTTGGACTTGAGCCAAACCCAGAAGGCACTGATCGAGGCATCGGCCAAAAGGATCGGGCGGCCCTTCATATCGGCCAGAGATTTGATGCCTTGATCGGGGTGGGCAATCAGGACCTGCGGATCCTTTTGCATGAAGGCGGCGACGGCCTTTACCGGGGCCTTTTCGGCGGCGAGATTGACGGCGATGAAGCTGTTGGAGCCCATGCCTAGCTCGACCGCGCCCGATGCCAAGAGTTGCGGCACATTCACGCCCGGCCCGCCTTGAACGATGGTCACATCGAGGCCGCGCTTGGCATATTCACCGGTGGCGAGGGCTTGGTAAAAGCCGCCCTGTTCGGCCTGAGCACGCCAGTCGGTGGCAAAGCGGATGGTTGTCTTGCCGGAGGGGGCTTCTGGAGCCTTGGCCGGTGAGCAGGCGGCTGCCAGCGCGGCAACGGCAATGATCAACATCTTACGCAATGCGGTCACGGACGGATCTCCCTCGATACACCCAAGAGGGTAGGGTGGTTGCGGCCTTTCGCCAAGGTCTGGCATCGTCCTTTTGCCGTCTCGTGGCTCGTATTTCTCAAGGCTGGGTTTGCATACCCATGAGAATTTTCTATGACACTCACGGCCTGTTGAGCGCGATCGACTTGTCGCCCACTACCTAAGCAGCGTAAAGATCGCCGCGAAGGTCTGGCTGTTTGCCGCCAAGACACGGATTTTAGGGAGCGCAGTATGGCGCAGACCAAACTGGACGATCGTCCTTTGACCATCGAAGCCATGGCCGCTCATCTGGCCAAGGGCAGCAAACCGGCGGAGCAATGGCGCGTCGGGGCCGAGCATGAGAAGTTCGCCTTCCGGCTCGGGAGCAACACGCCCATCGACTATTTGCCGGATGCTGAGGGTCGCGGCGGCATTCTGGCCCTGATGACCGGCTTGATGCGCTTTGGTTGGGCGGGGGTCTATGAGGGCGAGACCCTGATTGGTCTGTCGCGCAATGGTGCCAGTGTCAGCCTCGAGCCCGGTGGTCAGTTCGAACTGTCCGGTGCCCCCCTGTCTGACATGCACGAGATCTGCGCCGAGACCGGTCAGCATCTCGAAGAGGTCAAGGAAGTGGCCGACGAGATCGGTGTTGGCTTTCTAGGCCTTGGTTTCACGCCCAACTGGACCCGCGCCGATGTGCCGGTGATGCCCAAGGGCCGCTATAAGATCATGCGAGACTATATGCCCAAGGTCGGCTCCATGGGCTTGGACATGATGTTCCGGACCTGCACGGTGCAGGCCAATCTGGACTTCTCATCCGAGGCCGACATGGTCGCCAAGTTCCGCATGAGCTTGGCGCTTCAGCCCATTGCTACGGCCCTGTTCGCCAATTCGCCCTTTACCGAAGGCAAGCCGAACGGCTTCGTTTCGGCCCGCGCCAATGTCTGGACTGACGTCGATGCTGACCGCACGGGCATGCTCGATTTCGTGTTCGAAGACGGCTTTGGCTTTGAGGCCTATGCCAACTACGCCGCCGACGTGCCGATGTATTTCACCAAGGATGGCCATCGCTATATCGACCTTGCGGGCAAGTCGTTCCGCTCATTCATGGCCGGTGATCTGGCCGAGGTGCCCGGACGGCGCGCGACCATGAAGGACTGGGAAGATCATCTGACCACCCTGTTCCCCGAGGTGCGCCTTAAGCAATATCTGGAAATGCGCGGGGCCGATTCTGGGCCATGGAGCCGCATTTGCGCCCTGCAGGCCCTATGGACTGGCGTGTTCTATGACAGCGCCGCGCTGGCGAGCGCCTGGGACCTTTGCAAGCACTGGACCAGCGAAGATCGCGCGGCTCTGCGCCTCGATGCCGCCCGCACGGGCCTGAAGGGCACCATTGCCGGGCGTCCGATCAAGGATGTGGCGCGCGACTTCATCGCCATTTCCCGCGAAGGCCTCAAGCGCCGCGCCCGCTTCCATGCCGGTATGGTCGACGAGACCGGCTACCTGTCGGAACTGGAACAGATCGCTGAGAGCGGTCTGA
>JBEGOG010000103.1:0-11509 GCA_041182125.1 Pseudomonadota bacterium | reverse complement strand
CGGCGTTCGGGGGCTACGCGCCAATCCTCATAGGGATCGAGCCGTCCATTGGCATTGAGGTCTTTGAAGGAAAGACCGCGGCTTTGAATGACCGGCTTCGAGCGGGCTTCCAGGTGCGGCTGTTCAGCATAGGCTGGGCTCACAGCCGCCGCCGTGCAAGCCATCAAGGACATCAAAAATAGACGGCGCATTTGGGCCTCGGCTTTAGTTGAGCTGTTGGGAGATCAAGGCGAGATCAGACCGATCAGGACTCCAATCGGATGCCAGCAAGGCCTTGGGGCCAAATAGGCCATCGACCGGGTCAGGGCCTGCGGCGACAGGGCTGAGCTCGGCAGCGCGCGGATCATCGACAGGACCGTTCGCGCCGCGCAAATGCGCGATCCAACAGGCGATCCCGGTAAGGATGGCCGGACAATTACGCCCCTGCTGACGGTTGGCGGCAAGGGTCTCAAGCCAGCGTTGCGGGATCTTCTGACTGCCATCCATGGCGATCTGACTGAGCCGATGATTTAGAGCCGGATTGGCAAAGCGCTCTAGGAGGGCCGAGGCATACTGCTCGAGGTCCTGTCCCGGCGCGGCAAGGATTGTCGGGGCGGCTTCCTCGCGCATGAGACGCTCGATCAAAGGTCGAATGGCGGGATCGTCTATCGCCTGATGAACAAAGGTGTGGCCCTGACGAAGGCCGATATAGGCAAGGGCCGAATGCGCTCCGTTGAGCATTCTCAACTTTGCCGTCTCATATGGCCTGACATCGCCGACAATTTCGGCCCCTACCGCTTCCCAGCGCGGACGCGGACCTGCAAACCGGTCTTCAATCACCCATTGGCTAAAGGCCTCGGTCATCACTGCGGCCTCATCAACAAGCCCGATCCGCTGGGCGAGCTCTACGCGGTCAGCGTCCGTGGTCGCGGGCACGATCCGGTCGACCATGGTCGACGGACAGGTGCATTCAGCATCAAACCATTGAATGAGCGATGGATCATAGTGATCAAGATATTCGCGCATCAACCGCGCTAGCACGCGCCCATTGTCAGCGAGATTATCACAGGACAGCAGAGTAAGGCCGCCGATGCCAGCGTCTCGACGCCGACGCATGGCGCTGGAAAGATATGTGAAAACGGTGCCTTCAGTCGCGAGAGACAGATCAAGGCTGCCATCAGGCGCGCGGCAATAGCCCTTTTCCGTGATGGTGAGGCTGACAATATGGGTGGTCGCAGCGGCGAGCAGCGCAATCAAACGCTCAGGCTCAGTCGGCGCGACAAGCACATCGCGAATTGCACCGATCAGCCGCGTGGACGAACCCGAACTCGATCGTTCCGTGACGGTATAGAGGCCATCTTGCGGGTTCATCTGATTGGCAACCGATGGCGAGCGCAAGGAAACCCCGGCAATCGCCCAGTTTCGATCACCCATGCCCATTGCCCGGTCCGTGTACCAAGCCTGATGAGCACGGTGAAAGGCTCCTATCCCCAGATGGACGATCCCCACCGACTGCGCCGATGGGTCATACTGTGGACGGATGACATCAGCGGCAAGGTTGCCCGATGAGCGATGGTTCAGCCTCATAACCGGTAGGCTTGCTTGACGAGATTATAGGTCAGGTCCTGCGCCAACTCGCTGGCTTCCCAGTCCTCCAGCCTATGTTCCATGACCAGCTCCGCGAGGAAACCGCAATCGATCCGGCGGGCGACGTCATGGCGCGCTGGGATGGATAGGAACGCGCGAGTGTCATCGTTGAACCCGACCGTATTGTAGAACCCAGCCGTTTCGGTCGTGGCACGACGAAACCGCCTCATCCCTTCTGGACTGTCATGGAACCACCAGGCGGGCCCAAGTTTCAAGCTCGGATAGTGCCCGGCCAGAGGCGCCAGCTCGCGCGCATAGGTGCTCTCATCCAGCGTAAACAGGATGAGGGACAGCCGAGGGTCATTGCCGAACCGGTCCAGCAGCGGCTTCAAGGCGTGGACATAGTCTGTGCGCGTCGGGATATCCGCGCCCATGTCGCGACCAAGCCGCTCAAACAGGCGACCATTGTGATTTCTAAACGAGCCGGGATGAAGCTGCATGACCAGCCCGTCCTCGATGCTCATGGCCGCCATCTCGGTCAGCATCTGAGCGCGGAACAGTTCGGCCTGCGCCGGCGTTCCCTTACCCTGACTGACAGTCCTAAACAGGGCTTCGGCTTCGGACGACGAGAGGTCAGCGGTTTGGGCGGTTGGATGGCCGTGATCTGTGCTGGTCGCCCCCATCTTGGCAAAAAAGGCCCGGCGCTGGCGATGGGCCGACAGGTAGCCTTGCCAAGACAGGCAGTCCTCGCCCGTCAGGTTGGAGAAGGTCTCAAGGTTCTGGCGGAATCCTTCGAACTCAGGATCGATAACGGGATCTGGCCGATAGGCGGTGACCACCTTGCCGTGCCATCCGCTGCTACGAATAGAGGCGTGATGCTCAAGACTGTCGAGCGGGCTTTCGGTCGTGGCAATAACCTCGATCCCAAAGCGCTCGAATAGGTTTCGAGGCAGAAAAGGCTCAGTCGTCAGGGCCTCGGTGATCCTATCGTAATAGAGATCGGCCGTTTGCGCTTCGAGCCGGACTTCGAACCCGAAGGCCTCGGCGAATACCCAGTCCATCCAGGACCTTGTCGGTGTTCCACGGAACAGATGATAGTGGTCGGCAAAAATCCGCCAAGCGGACCTCGGATCAAACCCGGGATTTCGAACCCCCAAAGATTCCAACGAGACGCCCTGCGAATAGAGCATCCTGAACACATAGTGGTCGGGAACCAGCAACAGTTCGGCAGCATTGCCAAAGGCATGGTTATTGGCAAACCATGAGGGGTCTGTGTGCCCGTGTGGCGACACAATGGGGAGCGACTTGATGCAATCGTAGAGATCACGCGCGATCTGGCGCGTTGCAGGATCGGCTGGAAACAGCCGGTCAGGGTGAAGCGTTAGGGGACGGGTCATGCGGTCAACCATCCTGTGCTGCGGCCAAAGGTCAAAAGCCGTTCAGGCCAGTCCGCCAGCGGAAGGCCGCGTGTATTGCGCAGGCCAAATCCGTGACCGCCCTTGGCATAGAGATGGGTTTCCACGGCAATGCCGCGTGCCACCAATGCGGCCCGCAAGGCGAGGCTGTGGTCTGGACTGACCAAGGGATCATCTTCGGCGTGCAACAGGAAATGGGGCGGCGCATTTTTGGGCACATTGAGATGGGGCGAATGGCGGACCATCATTTCGGCCGACAGGGCTCGGCCAAACAGAGCTTCTCCGGGCGCGCCATTGCCGGATAGGAGTTCAATCTTGACCGCTGGATAGATGGGTGCGGCAAGGTCTGGCCGCGCGGAAAGCTGATCGGCGGCATCCTGCGCAACATAGGTTGGACGGTCGAATTGAGCCGCAAGGTTGGCACACAGGTGCCCCCCCGCAGAAAAGCCCATAACAGCGATGCGATTGGGATCGAGGCCCCATTGCGCGGCGTTCGCCCGGACAAGTCGCACCGCGCGCTGGGCATCGGCCAAAGGCGTATCGGGTCCGCCCTCCCAGCCATCACGTGGCAGACGGTAGCCCAGACTAAACCCAGCAATGCCCCGCGCGGCAAACCAGTTGGCGAGATCAGGACCTTCCTTGTCCCAGGCCATGTAGCGGTATCCGCCGCCCGGCATGATGATAATGGACGCGCCATTGGGCTGAAGCGGCCGCACTGCCTCTAGCCATGGGGCGGTCACCCCTTTGATGGCGCGGTCACGGACGAGGGGATCCGTAGACCGTTCGGTCACGGTTTCCGCGAGACCGGCCGGAACCGGTTCAGGCGCGCCCTTGGGCCATAGGGGAATACGAACTTGCCCTCCCATGTCGGCAGCGCGAGCTGGGCGTTGATTTGCCAAAAGGCCCGCGACAAGACCAAGGCCCAAAAGACTGCGCCGTTCGAGGGTCATGCGGTTGCCCTGGAATAACGATCGCGCTTGGCCTGCGCCGTCTTGCGGGCCTCTTCGATCTGCCGCTCTTCGGTCGCAAACAGCAGACTGTCGATCACCTGAGACAGGTGATTGCGCATCGCCGCCCGGGCCGCGCCGGGATCGCGGGCGCGCAAGGCCTTCAGGATCATCGCATGCTCATCTACGACCGGCTTGATGTTGGCGGTCCGCGCCTTTTCATGCAGCAAAGCCGCCTCAGGCGAGGTCGAGCGCAGGTCCCAAAGCCGTTCAATGGCATCATGGATTGCGCCATTGCGTGTGGCCCGCGCGATGGCGAGATGAAAGGCACGATCCGCCTGCTCGGTTCCCCGAGGGTCATTATTCTCGTTGGCAATTTCTTCGACCAAGCGCTCTATTTCGGCCAGATCCTCGTCCGTCATCTGGGTCGCTGCCAAGGCCGCCGCTTCTCCTTCGAACATCAACCGGGCCTCGGTCAGTTCAAAGGCGCTGATGTTGAAGCCTGGGAGGTCTTCCTTGCCGGGCAAGCGCCGAACATAGGCCCCCGACCCAACCTTGACCTCGACCAGACCCTGTACCTCGAGTGCTATGATCGCCTCGCGAACGGTCGGACGACTAACATTATAGCGGATCGCCAGTTCGCGCTCCGCAGGCAGCCTCGCGCCTTCTGGATAACGGCCCGATGCCAGCTCTTCGAGCAGGCTGCGCGCGAGATCTTGATAGAGTCGGTCTGAACTCTTGTCCGAAGGATCGCTCATTCTCACTCCTTTTGGCCTTACCAATTATGTTGACAGGCCTGACTAATCTGGTCAAGAACGGACTTACATGTTGATCGGCCCATTGCACAGAGATTCCAATGAAGATCCAGTCCGCCAAAGTGATTGTAACCTGCCCAGGTCGCAATTTCGTAACGCTGAAGATTGAGACCGACCAAGGGGTCTATGGCATTGGCGATGCGACGCTCAATGGGCGAGAACTCGCGGTCGTGTCCTATTTGGAGGATCACGTCATTCCCTGCCTTCTAGGCATGGACCCTCAGCGGATAGAAGATATTTGGCAGTATCTCTACCGTGGGGCCTATTGGCGCCGGGGGCCCGTGACCATGCGCGCGATTGCCGCCGTCGACATGGCCCTTTGGGACATCAAGGCCAAAATGGCAGGGATGCCGCTCTATCAACTGCTCGGCGGCCGGTCGCGAGATGGCATTATGGTCTATGGCCATGCCAACGGCGCGGACATCGCCGAGACCGTCGATGCGGTCGGCCACTATATTGACATGGGATATAAGGCCATCCGCGCTCAGACCGGCGTGTACGGCGTCGGGCGGGGCAAACTCTATTACGAACCCGCGGATGCAGCCCTGCCCTCAGTTACCGGATGGGACACCCGCAAGGCGCTGAACTATGTGCCAAAATTGTTTGAGGAACTGCGGCGGACCTATGGTTTTGACCATCATCTGCTGCACGACGGCCATCACCGCTACACCCCCCAGGAAGCGGCGAACCTCGGCAAGATGCTAGAGCCCTATCAGCTGTTCTGGCTAGAGGATTGCACCCCAGCAGAGAACCAAGAGGCCTTCAAGTTGGTGCGTCATCACACGACCACCCCACTTGCCGTCGGAGAGATCTTCAACACCATCTGGGATGCCAAGGATCTGATCCAGAACCAGTTGATCGACTATATCCGGTGCACCATATGCGCCGCATCGCAGACTTCGCGGCGCTCTATCAAATTCGAACCGGCAGTCATGGCGCAACCGACCTGTCTCCTGTGACGATGGGCTGCGCGCTCCACTTCGATAGTTGGGTCCCGAATTTTGGCATCCAGGAATATATGCGTCACAGCGAGGAGACCGATGCCGTCTTCCCGCACGACTATTGGTTCAAAAGCGGCGAGCTTTTCTGCGGTGAAACGCCGGGTCACGGCGTCGACATCGATGAAACCTTGGCCGCGAAATATCCCTACAAACCCGCCTACTTGCCCGTTGCACGGTTGCAAGACGGCACAATGTGGAACTGGTGAGGACGTGAAAACCATGCGCGCGAAATTGACCACTGTAAGCCTTCTTGCCCTCACCTGCGCGGCAGCGCTCGGCACCCCATCCTTTGGCATGGACCTGAAGGGTCTGAAGAAGCTCGGCACAGTGAGCGAGCGGTATCAGGCCTATAATGTTGAAATGGTTGAGATAACCGGTGGACGGTTTTGGGCCCCCTATGGCGGGCCAGCCGGTGAGGTCTATCGCGAACGCCCCCCCATCGACTTGACCAACCCCAAACTGGTCGCGCTCGCCAAAAATCTCGGTCCCAGCCTCATGCGGGTCAGCGGCACTTGGGCGAACAATACCTATCTGATGGCCGAGGGCGAAGAGCGGACCACGCCTCCAGCAGGCTACAAGCAGGTTCTGACCCGCGATCAGTGGTCTCGAGTGGTCAATTTTTCCAAGGTCGTAGACGCCCCCATCGTGACCAGTTTTGCAGCCAGCGCCGGGACAAGAGGGTCCGATGGCAAATGGACTCCTATCCAAGCGCAGCGCCTAGCTGACCTGACCCATGCCTCTGGCGGCGACCTCTATGCGGCTGAGTTCTTCAATGAACCGAACGTTCCGGGTGCCACGGAAGGCATGCCCGCCGATTATGACGCGACAGCCTATGGTGCCGATTTTAGAACCTTCCGGGATTGGGCGCACAAGGCCGTGCCGACCATGAAGATCATTGGTCCCGGCGGTGTCGGCGAAGGCTCACTAACCAAGAATATTCCGGTAAATTCCCTAACGGGGAAATTCGTCAGCTCCGAAGACTTGATGAACGCCAATCCCAACAGTCTTGATGCCGTGAGCTACCATTTTTACGGCTCTGTTTCGCAGCGCTGCGAGCAGATGAAAATGGGGACGGCGGTTAAGGCCGACGCGTTAAAAGCTGAGTGGCTCGACCGAACCTTGCTTGATGTTGACCACTATGGCGCGCTGCGCGACCGGTTTGAGCCGGGCAAGGCCCTTTGGAACACCGAAACCGCTCAGGCTGCCTGCGGCGGAAGCCCTTGGGCCTCCACCTTTCTCGACAGTTTCCGCTACCTGAACCAACTTGGGGTTCTGGCCCAAAGGGGCGTTCAAGTGGTGATGCACAATACGCTGGCCGCCTCGGACTACGCCCTGATCGACCAAGACACATTGAAGCCGCGCCCCAACTATTGGGCGGCGGTACTTTGGCACCGGACCATGGGCAGCACGGTTTTGGCCGCGCCTAAGGCTCCAGCCCCCGAAGTTCGGGTCTATGCGCACTGTTTACGTGGCACCCAGGGCGGCGTCGGACTTGTCGCCTTGAATCTCGGCAAGGCCCCTCAATCCCTGTCCGTCGGTAAACAATCCATCAGCTGGGTGCTGACGGGCCAGCCGCTCGACACGCGCGATGTCCTGGTCAATGGAAAGGCCCCCGGCCTTGACGACAAAGGCCAGTTGACGGGATTGACCGGGGTTCCCGTTCAGGGAGCCGTCACGCTGCCGGGCGAGGCCATTGCCTTTATCGCGGTTCGCGACGCCCACAATCCAGCCTGTCACTGATCTGAAATCGGAGACATCCCATGGCTCGGATCGTTCTCATCGGCGAAGCCATGTTGGAGCTCTCCCAACGTGACGGCAATTGGCGGCTTGGGCACGGCGGCGACACGCTGAACACGGCGATACATCTTGCCAGAGATGGTCATGAGGTCGCCTATCTGTCCGCACTCGGGATGGATCCGTTCAGCTTGGGCCTGCGCACCGCCATCGATGCGGAGGGCGTCGACACCCGCTTGGTGCTGACCCATCCGACTCGTACAGCGGGGCTCTATGCCATCCTTGCGGACCCATTTGGCGAGCGCAGTTTCACCTACTGGCGCGATACCAGCGCGGCGCGGGAAATGTTTGATCTTCCCGGGATTGAAGATGCACTGGAGGCCGCCCGCCAAGCGGACCTCATCGTCTTTTCGCTCATTTCTCTGGCCGTACTGCCGCCGCCCGCGCGGCTACGGCTCCTTGATCTCGCAGCCGAGGTTCGCAATAGCGGCGGTCATGTCGCCTTTGACGGCAACTATCGCGCGCGCCTGTGGCCGGACCAACAGCAGGCACGGTCTATGCGCGACGCCGCCATCGCTTGCGCGACCATTGGCCTGCCCACACTCGAAGATGAAACCGCGCTGTCGGGCGAGCAAAGCGCCGAAGAGGTGCACGCCCATTGGAGCGGCCTGGGCTGCGAGGAATGCGTGGTCAAGCTGGGTCCTGACGGTTGCCGTCTGCCCCATGGTGAAGTGATCGCTCCGGACGCGGTTCTTAGCCCCATCGACACCAGCGGCGCGGGCGATGCCTTCAATGCTGGATATCTCGGTGCGAGGCTTTCCGGATTAGAGCCGATGGCCGCCGCCGGCCTTGGTCACGCCAAGGCCGGGTGGACCATTATGCGGCCTGGCGCGATTCCGGCTTTGGGGTCCTAAGGATCGCCCAGAGCACAGCGGCTCCGATAAAGTCCAATGCAGCGAGCGCAACGAACAGTGGGTTGTAACCAAACGTGTCAGCGCTCTGTCCGATCAGCAGGGTAAACAACATGCCGCCAACCCAGGCTGACGTTCCTGCCATGCCGCTGGCCGTCCCGACCGTGCGGCTATCAAACACATCAGTGCATAGGGTTATGAGCGCGCCATTCAGCATCTGATGGGCAAAACCGCCGACACAGAACAAGGCGATCGCGACCCCCGGCGACACGGCCAAGCCGATGCAGGCGGGCCCGATCATGCATAGGGCCCCTAGGGTCATTGTTATCTTGCGCGACGCAATCAGCGACGCCCCGCGTTTCATCAACCATCCAGGAACGAGCCCAGCGGCGAGACTTCCGAAATCTGCGGCGAGAAATGGGAGCCAAGCCCAAAGTGCAATGCTCTTCAAATCCAGGTTCCAGACCGCCACCAGATAGAGCGGGATAAAGAAGTTGAAGGTCTGCCAGGCCGGTTCAGCCAAAAATCGCGGGACGGCAATCGCCCAAAAACTACGGCTCCTGAGAACGTCCTTTCGGGTTGAGGGCTTGGCCTTGATATCGTCATCACGCCCCGCTGAGATCAGCTCGCGCTCGTCAGCAGACAATTTCGGATGTTCTGCTGGGCTGCGGTAGCCCCACCACCAAAGCCCTGCCCAAACCAGACTGAGCGCGCCCGTAACCAAGAACGCGGACTGCCAGTTCCAAGCCAAAATACAAAAGGCAACGAGTGGGGGCGCGATCATGTTGCCAACGCTGGTGCCCATTTGGAACACACTGGTCGCCAAAGGGCGTTCGCGGGGGGGGAACCACTCCGAAACAGCCTTCGATCCCGCTGGAATAGCGGCCGCTTCGCTCGCCCCTAAAAGGAAACGAAAGAAGGCAAGGCTTTGCCAATTAATCGCAAAGGCGTGAGCCATGTTTGACAAGGCCCAACCGATGGCGAAGAGAAAGAAGCCTAACCGGGTGCCGAGTACATCAAGCACGGTCCCGGCCACAGTTTGCATCACCGTGTAGCTGGCCTGAAAAGCCATAACGACCCAGCTATATTGCTCGGTCGTCATTGAAAATTCAGTCTTCAAAGTCGGTGCCGCGACCGAAAGGGTGGAGCGGGCAAGATAGTTCAAAATGGTGCCAAGTGCGACGAGGCTGATAATCCACCATCTTAGCGGAATTTTGCGCATGGCTTGGTCCCCTCGCCCCAGCGGGGCTGATTAGCTGGTCGATAGACATTCAGGCCGACCATGCCCTTGGGCAAGTCGGCCTGAATGAGCTTGGCTGACTAGAATGCAACGCTCAACTTGACACCTGCATAGCGCCGCGAGTCTCGCGAAAGAAACGCGCTAATGACGTGGATGTCGTTGGAGGCACTGCCACCGTAGGTCCCGAAGCCATCTGAAAGGCTCGACGCATAGTGCTTGTCGAAGACGTTGTTGACGAACACCGTCGCCTTGATCGCCTTGTAATCGGCAGCAAAGCTGGTGTTGAGAACACCGTAACCGTCCTGCTCCGTCAAGGGGTTGCCGAGCAGGTCAAAATTGACCGAGCTCTGATGTTGATAGTTTAGGATGAAGGTACCCTCGACATCGTCCCTCAGCGCAAAGTTGGCGGTGGCACCGAGGTTGAATTTCAGCTTCGGCGAGTTTGGCAAACGAGCGCCGGAACGGTCCTGATAGGTGCAGGTCGTGCGGGGTGCGCCCGCCGTCGCAGCCGGGGCCGAGGTGCAGTTTCCGACCAAGGCGGAACTGGAACCGTTCCAGACCTGACCGGTCATGCCCGGATAGCCTTGGGCCCCCTTGAACGAGACCATGACCGCATCCGTCACCGCCGCACCGGCATCCAAGCGCAGCCAGTCGTTCGGCTTGGCTGAAAACTCGAGCTCGACGCCTTTGGTGCGAAGCTTGCCGACATTGTTGAGGACAAATTGCGGTGCTGGCGGCGTGCCGACTAAGACGGCGGACTGGGCTTGGAAATTGTCGTAATTGGTCAAGAAGGCGATGAGATTGAGCTGGATCCGGTTGTCCAAGAACCGGCTCTTAACGCCCGCCTCATAGGAGGTCGAGGTCTCCGGCTTGACCGGTCCAACGCCCACAAGCCCTGGGGCCGTGCCGTTTAAGGCGGCGTTGATGCGCGCTGGATTGAAACCAGACACGATGTCGTAAGCATAGCCCTTATAGCCGCGCGCGACACTGACATAGCCCATGACCTGCGGCGCAAACTCCTGAGAGATGGCACCCTTCCACGTCGCGACACTGTCAGAGTTGGAGCCCGAGCAAAGGACATTGCCCGCAGCACAGGTGTTCGCCGTTGCATTGGCAGCACGGTTCGTGAAATCGACGCTGATCTTTTCCTGATTATAGCGGACCCCACCACTGACCGTGGTGTTGGTTGGGAACCGGTAATCAACCTGACCGAAGATACCTAGGCTGCGGCTGCGGTTATCCGCCTCCCAGCTGGCAACAGCGACAACGGGGCCGCGATTGAAGCCGCGATGGGTCTTGGCGTCAGAGAAGAACCCACCAACGACATATTTGAGCGCGCCATTTCCGCTCGACACAAGCCGAAGTTCCTGGGTCAAATTGCGCGAATGGTAGGGTCCCGACTGCGTGATGCCGCCATTTGCAGCGCCTCCGGTCAAGCCCGCGAGCACGTTCAGGTCGGTGCCGTCAAAGTCGTTTTGGAATTGATATTCCCAGTCCTGATAGGCGGTCACCGAAATCAGGTTCGCGAAGCCCAGATCGAGATTGAACTTGCCAGCGACACTGGACGTTGTGTTGCGCGTCGCGCCAAAAGCGTCCACGCGGGTAGCATAGTTGTCTTCTCCAACGCGAACGCCGACGAGGCTCGGCAGAAGCGGCAAGGCAGGCGAGCCCAGCACGCGAGGCGTTCCCGTTCCAACGATCGATCGGATGGCATTGCCGGTTCCGTCCTGGACCGCACGCGCATAGGCTCCGGTTAGCGTGAAGTTGAGGTTGCTGGTAATGTCGGCCTTGAACTTGGCGCGAAGACCATAGTTAGCCTGATCGTTCAGCTTGTCGCCTCCGGCCAGATTGCGGACATTGCCCGGATAGTCGTGATAGAA
>JBEGOG010000102.1:0-5954 GCA_041182125.1 Pseudomonadota bacterium | reverse complement strand
CAGAGAGCGCCCCTGAGAAAGTCGTGCTGACGGACGAGCAGCTTCTCGCACGCTTCCAAGCCAGCAAGAACCCGCCGCCCGGTTCGGCCCTGCTCGGCTTTCGGATGGTGGCGGTCAATCGCGAAGCCATGACCGTTGAGGTCGCCTTCGACGCCAAGACCGATTTTTGCAATCCCATGAGACAGATCCAAGGCGGCTATCTATGCGCCATGCTGGATGAGTGCATGTCGGTAGCTGGGATGGTGGCATCAGACATGACCTGCGTTCTGCCGACCCTCGAGATGAAGACCAGCTTCCTGCGTCCGGGCCTTCCGGGGCCCATTCGCGGGATCGGGCGGGTGATCAAATATGGCCGCACCATCGCCTTTACCGAGGGCGAGCTCTATGACGCCGAGGGCCGCTTGCTGGCTAAGGCGACGGCCACGGCCATCCCGACCCCCTTCACGAAGTTCAAAAAATAGGGACCAGACGATGGGGCTATGGCGGGGTCTGGTTTGGCTAGTTATCGGCGGCCTGCTGATCCTGCGGCCTGCTCCCGCCATGGCACAGACGGCCGGGCCCTTTTCAGACTGGGCTGCCGTGGTCGTCGCCGGAGACTGGCACGCCCAAAGCGGAGCCCCGTCCGAAGTGTTCGACAATGCGAGGCGCGACATCGCCAAGTCACTGGTCGATATCGGCTTTTCAACGGACAATGTTCGGCAGCTCTCGGTCCGTCCAGAGCGCTATGCCAAGTCCGGTGCCCTACCGGCAAAACCGCGCCAGCTCTATGAGACCCTAGGCCAACTGACCACCAAGGTGACGGGGGGCTGCCTCGTCTATATCACCTCTCACGGTGCCCCCGAGGGCATTGTCTTTGGAGAACAGATCCTCGCCCCCGGCGTTTTGGCTGAGATCATCAATCGGACCTGCGCGGACCGGCCGACCGTCGCGGTCATAAGCGCCTGCTTTTCCGGGGTCTTTGTCCCGCCGTTGGCAGGATCTGACCGGATGATCTTGACGGCGGCGAGACCGGATCGCACCTCCTTCGGGTGCGGTGAGGCCGATGTCTACACCTTCTTTGACGCCTGTTTTCTGCAGGAGGTGCCGAAGGCCATGGGCTTTCCAGCCCTCGCCAAAGGGGTGAGGGCCTGCGTCAGTGATCGCGAAAGCCGAGAGGGCGTATCGCCGGCCTCTGAACCGCAACTGTTCATTGGACCCCATTTGCGGCCCATCCTTGCCCTCTATCCGTTTGCCAAGCCGAGCGGCAGTCAACCCTCGCGATAATAGAGATTGGGCAAGACAGTCCTTTATTGCGGTCGTTGGGTGGCCTAAAAGCGCCTTACCAAGGGGTAAGCTTGCCGAGCGCGGCATTAGAAATCGCTAAGGTCGAGGTACGCGGATGCAACTGTCACCAAAGACGATCTGGACCGGCCTGCTCGCAGCAGCCCTTTCACTCACCGCATCGGTGAGTTGGGGGCAAGAGACCAAAGCAACCGGTCCAGCCGTAGCCGTCACACCCGCGATCAGTTCAGCTCCCGTGACCACGCCCGAAGTGAAAAAACCCGTAGCGCAGGCGCGTCAGTATCCCAAGAGACCCTATCGGCCCTACAGCCGCGCGCGCCGCGCTGCCGCGCCCGCCGCTGTGGGTCTGGCCGCTGCAGCCGCCGCCATTCCCGATAAGGCGGCTCCAGCCATCGTCGCACCTGTGATACCAACCCAACCCGCACGACCCGGCGCGCGTCTGGCACCCGGAATCGCGATCCCACCGGCAGAGCTAGAGGCCTTTGTCGATGGTCTAGTCCGGCGCAGCATGGAGCGTGACCATATTGCTGGCGTCACAGTGTCCATCGTCCAGAACGGCCAGATCGTCCTGAAGAAGGGCTATGGCCTCGCCCAGCTTTCACCGGCAAAGCCCGTCAATCCCGACCAAACCCTGTTTCGACTAGGCTCGATTTCCAAGACCTTCACCTGGATTGCCCTGATGAAAGAGGTTGAGGCTGGACATCTGCGCCTTGACGCGCCGGTCAACCTCTATTTGCCCGAAAAGCTGCAGATTAAGGATCAGGGGTTCAAACAGCCCATTCTCGTGCGTGACCTGCTAGGCCACACCGCCGGCTTTGAAGATAAGGCTTTGGGGCAACTGTTTGAACGCAACGGGGAGCGCATTCGCCCCCTAAACACCTATCTCCGCCAAGAGCGGCCTGATCGGGTCCGCGAACCCGGCCTGATGTCGACCTATTCCAACTATGGCGTTGCCCTTGGCGGCGAAATCTCAACCTATGTTTCCGGAAAGCCGTTCGAAAGCCTAATCGAGACTGGCATTATTCGCCCTCTCGGCCTGAACCACACCACCTTCCGCGAGCCCTATCCGGCCCGCGCGGACCTTCCAGCCCCCATGCCCGCGGCCCTCGCGGCGCAGGTTTCCGACGGGTTCTATTGGAACGGCGCATCCTTTATTCCCAAGTCCTTCGAACATGTCAGCCAGATCGCACCCGCTGGATCCGCCAGTTCTACCGCCGCCGATATGGCCCGCTATATGCAGTTGATCCTCAATGGCGGCACGATTGATGGCCAAGTGATCTATAGCCCAACCACCGCCAAGGCCTTCCGCACGCCGTTAAGCAATCCCTCAAATAGCCAGAACGGTTGGGCCCATGGCTTTATCGAATATCCCCTTCCCGGCGGGTTCAAGGGCCAAGGCCATGCAGGTGCGACCCTGCTGTTCCTGTCCAACATGGTGACGGTTCCAGACCTGAACCTCGGCATCTTTATTTCGACCAACACCTCCACCGGAGACGATCTCGCCGCGAGCCTGCCCGCCCGGATCGTTGAGCAATATTATGCAACGCCAACCTTAAAGCCCTTCGCCGGTACGCTAGGGTTGGCGGAACAGGCCAAGGTCTATGAAGGCTCGTACCTGTCGACTCGCCGCGCCTACAGCGGTTTGGAGCGGTTCGTCGGTTCGATCATCGGCGAGGCCTCAGTTGATGTAACCAAAGACGGCACCTTGCTGCTCAACCGAGGCGGCACGATCAAGGCCTATGTGCTCAGCACCCGCCCCGGCTGGCTCGTCAGTGTTAATGGTGTCGAAGAGATCAAGTTCGACATCGAAAATGGCAAGGCTGTTCGGTTCTACGATCCGATGGGAACCCAAGCCTTTGAGCGCGAGAACCCGCTGACATCGGGATCGACCCTGACCCTTTTCGCGACCTTGACCGCCCTGTGTTCGGTCGCCGCCATTGTTGGACTATTTACACGCGATCGTCGCGAGTTCCGTCAGACCCCGACCCAAGGCCGCGCAGGCTTGATGCAAACCTCGATCGCCGGACTGTGGCTCGCCGCCATGGCCATGGTCGGCCTTTGGGCGAATGTGGCGGAGGATATTAGCCAAGTCTTTTATAGCTGGCCAGGCAGCCTCGTGACCTTGGCCTCGTCCTGCGCTCTGGTCGCTAGCCTTTTGACCGCCATCACCTTGCTGATGATGACCAATATCTGGCGCGGCGGTCGGCGGGTGGATAGCTGGACCAGCTGGCGCAAGCTGCGGTTCAGCATGTCGACCCTGATCTTCACGATCTTCTCTATTCTGGTGGCGATCCGTGGCGGCCTAGAGCCTTGGAACACCTAAGGCCCTAGCGCAGACCCGGCGGGACCGGCAGGTCGCCGCGCCGGTCGACCCGGATGGTGATCCGCTCGCGGTCGTTTGCCTGGCGCTCGACCAACAGCCGTGCGACCTGAGCGTCATCGTGAAAGGCATAGCCCTTGATGGCGTCAAGCAGGGCCTTGGCGAGATTGTCGAGATCCATCCACGGCGGATCACCGATGTAGTCCATCATAATCTCGACGCAATATTCGCCCCAAGCGGGCCTGGCACCGCGCCATTCCTTGCGGAAGAACTCGTGGACCAGCGGCTTATAATATTTGGCCTGGGTGGTTAGGCCCTCGACCGTGATTTCAAGGCCGCCGTCGATCTCTCGCGCGCGTACCTTGCCCTTGCCTGTCCATTCATCGCTCATGGGAGAAAGTCATAACCTCATGCGTTCGATCTGCCCATCACCCTTTGCAGCCGCGCTCTGGGAGGTTAAACCCCCCGCCAGACCCTTCACTGTGACACCCGACCAAGGACCGTTGCCATGACCGCCAACCGCACAGAGACCGATACTTTTGGACCCATCGAGGTCGAGTCCTCACGCTATTGGGGCGCGCAGTCCCAGCGCTCGATTGGCAACTTCAAGATTGGCTGGGAAAAGCAGCCCCTGCCCGTGGTCCGCGCCCTTGGCATCGTCAAACGCGCAGCCGCGGAGGCCAACACCGCCCTTGGCCGCCTTGATCCTAAGCTGGCCCAGACCATCGCCGATGCAGCGCAAGAGGTCATTGACGGCAAGCTCAACGACCATTTCCCGCTGGTGGTCTGGCAGACCGGGTCGGGGACCCAGTCCAACATGAACGCCAATGAAGTCATTTCGAACCGCGCTATTGAGATGCTTGGCGGCGAGATGGGCTCCAAAAAGCCGGTCCACCCCAATGACCACGTCAATATGAGCCAGTCCTCGAACGACACCTATCCAACGGCCATGCACATTGCCGCCGCCGAACAGGTGGTCAACGATCTATTGCCCGCGCTCAAGCACCTGCACGCTTCGCTATTGGCCAAGCAGGAAGAGTTTAAGGACATCATCAAGATTGGCCGCACCCACACGCAGGACGCCACGCCCCTGACGCTGGGCCAAGAATTTTCCGGCTATGCGCAGCAAGTCGCCAACGCGATCAGCCGCATCGAAATGACCCTGCCCGGCATCTTGGAACTGGCCCAGGGCGGTACCGCCGTCGGAACCGGTCTCAATGCCCCCGTCGGATTTGCCGAAAAGGTTGCCGAGCGGATTGCGGCCCTGACCGGGCTGCCCTTCACCACGGCACCGAACAAGTTCGAAGCCCTCGCGGCGCATGATGCGCTCGTCTTTGGTCATGGCGCGATCAATTCGGCGGCAGCGGCCCTGTTTAAGATCGCCAACGATATTCGCTTCCTCGGTTCGGGCCCGCGCTCCGGCTTGGGCGAACTGTCCTTGCCAGAGAACGAGCCCGGCTCCTCGATCATGCCCGGCAAGGTCAATCCCACCCAGTGCGAGGCCATGACCATGGTCTGCGCTCAGGTGTTCGGCAATCAAACGACCATGACCGTGGCGGGCAGCCAAGGTCACTTCGAGCTGAACGTCTTCAATCCTGTCATGGCCTATAATTTCCTGCAGTCGGTTCGCTTGCTGGCCGACGCCTCCATTTCGTTTGCCGACAATTGCGTGGTCGGCATCGAGGCCCGCCGCGACAATATCAAGGCGGCGCTGGACCGGTCCTTGATGCTGGTCACCGCTCTGGCCCCCAAGATCGGTTATGACAACGCGGCTAAGATCGCCAAGACGGCGCACAAGAACGGCACCACCCTTCGCGAAGAGGCGGTCGGCGGCGGCTATGTGACGGACGAGGAATTTGACGCGATTGTGCGCCCAGAGACCATGATCGCACCGGGCTGAATCCTTTCTTGCGGTTCAATTATCGGGCTAGGGGGCGGTATAGATTTCGCGCTCTAGCCCTTCGCTTCTCGATAGGCTGACATCATGGCCGACCTGATTAATCTGAATAGGGCGCGAAAGGCCAAGGCCAAGACGGCAAATTCTGCCCAGGCCAGTGAGAACCGCGTTCGCTTTGGCCTAACCAAGGCCCAGAAAGAGACTCTGCGCCTCGAGCAGGCCCGCGCCGCTCGCGCTATTGACGGTGCTAAGCAAGAAATTTAGCACTTTAGCCAATGTGTAAACGTCTCGTTTACCTTGTACTGGGAAATTACTGCCTAGCGACAAGGGTGCCAACCTGCGTCGCCTATGAAGGGCGTAAGGCGTGGAACAGTTCATCAGTGCGCTACAGCGGTTCGGAATCGGCCGCCTCGCTGCCATTATCGGCGTTTCCGCCGGTGTGGCGGCTGCGCTATT
>JBEGOG010000101.1:0-6043 GCA_041182125.1 Pseudomonadota bacterium | reverse complement strand
ATGAACAATTTCGCTATCGCCATCTCGATTGGCCTGCAGCATGGCGTTCCGCTCGAAGAGTTTGTCGACGCCTTCGTCTATACGCGCTTTGAACCGGCAGGCGCGGTGACGGGCAATGACTCGATCCGGTCCGCGACCTCGATCTTGGACTATATCTTCCGAGAACTGGCCGTGTCCTATCTGGGCCGTGATGATCTGGCCAATACCGACCCTGACGCCTTTGGGACCGATGGGCTGAGCAAGACCGCCTTTGAGATGAAATCCGACGATCCCCTTCCGGTTTTGAAATTCATCTCGAAGGGCTATTCGCGCGGTGCGACACCGGACAATCTGGTATTCTTGCCCTTCGGTAGCCGTAAGACCGAGGCTGTTGAGACCTTTGATGTGGCGGAAGCGGATGTCTGCCCATCCTGCGGAAACCTGACCGCCACCCGCAAGGGCGGTCGCCTCGTCTGCACGACCTGTCATGCGCAGGATGAGGGCAGCGTCAGTCGTTAGTCCTTAGCATTACAGCGAATTAAGATGCGGGGTCAGGGTTTAACCGTCACATTCTAAACATGTTGATGCTCCGTCCTCGGTTCGGTTCGTGAATAATGACTAGGCCCGTAACCTCAATTGCGATCTGGATAACCTTGCTCATTGCCGTAGCGACGGCGGCGCATGCGGCTGACACCGGCACCTCGATTGCACGGCTGAGGTCCTTTGGTGGCTCGTGTGAAGGCTGCAACCTGGCTGGGCGGCAACTGACCAATGCCAGTCTCGTCGGCGCGCAGTTTTCGGGTGCCTCGTTCATCGGTGCAGATCTGCGCGGATCGCGCTTCAAGGGGTCAGACCTTTCCAAAGCGGACTTCAACAAGGCGGACCTGCGCGGTGCAGACATCCTCGGATCAAACTTCGATGGCGCTGATTTCAGTGGTGCCAACCTGTCCGGCATCGTGGCCAAGGGCAGCAACTTCGAAGATGCCAACTTCAATGGCGCGCGCCTAGAGGCGGCAACCTTCATAGGCTCCAACCTTGACTCGGCGCTATTGGCAGGCGCGGATCTGAGCCACTCCAGCCTAACCGGGGTAAATCTCGAAACCGTAGACGCTCGCGGAACCGATTTTAGCTATGGCACCTTGCTTGGGGCCAATCTCGAAAAGGGTAATTTCCGAGGCGCGCGGTTCGTTTACAGCCGGTTGGACGGTGCCAACCTCGCCAATGCTCGCATGAATGGGGCTAATCTCAGCCATGCCTCAATGGTCAAGACCTGGATTGGTGGAACAGACCTCAGCCAAGTCACTGGCCTGACCCAGGACCAGATTGACCGGGCCTGCGCCAATGCTCAGACCCGGCTGCCTCCGGCCTTAAAACCCCGCATCTGCCCGAGGGTATGGGTCCGCTAGACCTTAATCGGTGGCGCGATGCGAATATGCAGTTCTTTCAACTGCTTCTCACGAACTTCTGACGGTGCATTCATCATCAGGTCCATGCCCTGCTGATTGAGCGGGAAGGCAATGACCTCACGCAGATTCTGCACATTGGCCAGCAGCATGACGATCCGGTCGATGCCCGGGGCCAAGCCACCGTGCGGGGGCGCGCCATAGCGGAAGGCGTTCAGCATGCCGCCAAACTCGTTTTCGACGACGTCCGGGCCATAGCCCGCAATCTCGAATGCCTTAAGCATCACATCGGGGCGGTGGTTGCGGATTGCGCCGGAACAGAGCTCAATACCATTACAAACGATGTCGTACTGGTAGGCCAAAATATCCAACGGATTCATAGTATTTAGGGCTTCAAGCTCACCCTGTGGCATAGAGAAGGGATTGTGCGAGAAGTCGACCTTCTTCTCCTCGTCGCTCCATTCATACATGGGGAAATCGACGATCCAGCAGAATTTGAACTGGTTCTCATCTACGAGGCCGAGATCGAACCCGACCTTGTTACGCGCCGCGCCTGCGAACTTGTAGAAGGCGTCTGGATCACCGCCAACGAAGAAGGCGGCGTCTCCGACCTTCAGGCCCAGCTGCTCCCGAATGGCTTCGGTCCGCTCGGGGCCGATATTCTTAGCGATGGGACCGGCAGCCCCCTCTTCGCCTTCGCGCCAGAAGATGTAGCCCAGACCGGGCTGACCTTCGCCCTTGGCCCAATCGTTCATACGGTCACAGAAGGCGCGGCTACCGCCGCCCGGCGCAGGAATGGCCCAGATCGCCGATTTGGGATTTTCAAGCATGCCCGCAAAGACCTTGAAGCCCGAACCGCGGAAGGGCTCCGACACATCGGCCATCTGGATGGGGTTGCGCAGATCAGGCTTGTCCGAGCCATAGAGACGGACTGAGTCGCGATAGGCGATGCGCGGGAACGGATAGGGCGTCACCGACTTGCCGTTGGCAAACTCTTCAAAGACACCGTGCAGCACGGGCTCGATGGCGGCAAATACGTCCTCTTGGGTGACGAAGCTCATCTCCACATCGAGCTGATAAAACTCGCCGGGCGAACGGTCAGCGCGGGCATCCTCGTCGCGGAAGCAAGGGGCGATCTGGAAGTAGCGGTCAAAACCCGCCACCATCAACAGCTGCTTGAACTGCTGCGGGGCCTGCGGCAGGGCATAGAACTTGCCCGGATGCAGACGCGACGGCACCAGGAAGTCGCGTGCGCCTTCGGGGCTCGAGGCGGTCAGGATCGGGGTCTGGAATTCAGTGAACCCCTGCCCGACCATGCGCTTGCGCACGGAATCAATGACGTTGGAGCGCAGGACGATGTTGCGGTGAAGAGTCTCGCGGCGCAGATCGAGATAGCGGTGCTTAAGGCGCAGCTCCTCGGGATAGTCCGGCTCACCAAAGACCGGCACGGGCAGTTCGGCAGCTTCGGACAGGACCTCGACGCCGGCAACGCGGATTTCAACTTCGCCCGTGGGCAGTCCAGAATTTACAGTCTCGGCGGAACGGGCCAGAACCGTGCCATCGACGCGAATGACGCTCTCGGCGCGCAGACGCTCGACATGGGCAAAACCGGGGGTCTCGGGGCTGAGCACCAACTGCGTCAGACCATGGTGGTCACGCAGATCGATGAACATCAGACCGCCATGGTCGCGCTTGCGATGAATCCAGCCTGATAGGCGCACCGTTTGACCGGCATCGGAAAGGCGCAGGGCGCCGCAAGTGTGTGAGCGATAGGCGTGCATGGATTCTTCTTTTTTCGACCGGCGAAATAGGGGCGGAAGGGCGCATTGTCCCCGCCTTTTGTCAAGGTTTACAGCAGCAGGTCTAGGCTAAGCAAAGGTCCAAGGAACCGATTGTCCAAGGCTTATCCCCAACCATAGGCCCGCTATCCCCTAGCCATAGCGCCTTTCGAGGCTGACGTAATCGATCTTTCCGTACTTTTAGGCTAGTTAAGGCAGCGGAAATTTTAAATTGGACAGGAATTTGGGCCTGCAACTTCGCCTCGACCTTAATCGGTCAATTCGCTTCAGCGCTGAGGACTTTGTTGAGTCGTCCTCCAATGCCGAGGCCGTGCGTCAGTTGAACAGCTGGCCCAATTGGCATGGCGGGGTCTTGACCTTGGTGGGGCCGGAGGGCTGCGGCAAGAGCCACCTGGCCAAGATTTGGCAAGATCGTGTCGGGGCTGTGCGCTGGCAACCGCTCCAAGCTGACAATCTGCAACTGCTTCTGGGTAAGCCCGTCCTGATCGAAGGCGACGTGGATCAGGTGCCCGATGAGACCCTGTTTCACCTGATCAATATGGCGGCCAATACCGGCGGCGGCCTCTTGATCACGGACCGGACCCTGCCCTCAAACTGGCCCGCAAACCTACCGGACCTGAGGTCGCGCCTGAACGCCCTGCCCGTCGTAGAGATCGAAGAACCGGACGACGCCGTGCTCGAAGAGGTGATCCGGAAATTTTTCCGCGAGCGCAATATCCGGCCAACCGATGACCTCCTGCCCTACCTTCTGCGGCGCATCGAGCGTTCCGTGCCTAAGGCTCAGGAGATTGTTGCGCGGCTGGATGAGGCCGCAGATGCGGCCCAACGCCCCATTTCAAGGGCCCTTGCGCGACAGTTTCTTGAAATTAGCAACGATACGCTCGACCTTTTCGCTTGAAGGCTTGCTGCCTTGGCCACGCTCGTTCAGAACCATTAGCGAAAACCTTCGGCCACGGGCCTCGTGGCGGAAATCGGATTGAAGCGACCATGTCCGAACCGATCACGACTGACACTGCAGAAACGCTGCACCCGGCGGCACCGGTGCCACCGACCATGACGGTGCGCCACGGTGTGTCCTTGAACGATGAACTGATCGCCTCGCCCGAGCGGTTCTTCAATCGCGAGATCTCTTGGCTGAGCTTCAATCAAAGGGTCATTGAAGAGGCCGAAAATCCACGCCACCCCCTGCTCGAGCGGCTTCGGTTCCTTTCGATTTCGGCCAATAACCTCGATGAATTTTACATGGTTCGCGTTGCTGGCCTTAAGGGCCAGGTTAGTGAGGGCGTCCGCGTCATCAGCCAAGATGGCCTGACCCCGCGCCAGCAACTGTCCCGCGTCAATACGGCAGCAGCGGAGCTTATGGCCAGCCAACAACGCATCTGGCTAGACCTGCGGGCCAAGCTGGCAGCCGAAGGACTGCGCGTCCTAGAAGCCAAGGATGTGACGCCAGCCGATATGGATTGGCTTCGTCCAGTCTTCACCAGCCAACTGTTCGCGGTCCTAACCCCGTTGGCCATCGACCCCGCACACCCCTTCCCGTTCCTACCCAACCTCGGCTTTGCTTCAGCCTTGAAGCTGAAGCGCCGGTCAGACGGCAAGCCGCTCTATGCTCTGCTGCCCATGCCCAGTCAGGTGGCGCGGTTCTGGGAGCTGCCGGCCGTCGCGGGCCGGGGCCGCAAGGTCGAGCGCCGGTTCATTAGCCTAGAGACCTTCCTGTCGCTCTTTATCGACGTCCTGTTCCCCGACTGCACCGTCGATGCCCGTGGCGACTTCCGCCTGATCCGAGATTCCGACATGGAAATCGAGGAAGAGGCTGAAGATCTGGTCCGCGAGTTTGAGGTCCGCCTCAAGCAGCGCCGGATGGGCTCGGTGGTGCGGGTGAAGATCGAAAAGGCGATGCCGGAGGAGCTCAGGCGCTTCATCGTCGAGAACCTCCATGCCGAACCGCAAGATATTATCATGGTCGACGGTATGCTCGGGCTGGCCCAGGTTGCCGAACTGATCACGCCGGACCGAGCGGACTTGAAGTTCAAGCCCTTTGAGCCGCGTTTTCCCGAACGAATCCGGGACCATGGCGGCGACTGTTTCGCCGCTATCCGCGAAAAGGACATCCTCGTTCATCACCCGTTCGAGAGCTTTGACGTGGTGGTCCAGTTCCTGCGCCAAGCCGCCACCGACCCCAATGTGCTGGCCATCAAACAGACCCTGTATCGGACCTCCAAGAACAGCCCCATCGTCGCGGCCCTGATTGAGGCCGCAGAGAACGGCAAAAACGTCACCGCTCTGGTCGAGATCAAGGCCCGCTTTGACGAAGAGGCCAATCTCAAATGGGCCCGCGACCTTGAGCGGGCGGGCGTGCATGTGGTGTTCGGCTTTGTGGAATATAAGACCCACGCCAAGCTCTCAATCGTCGTGCGGCGCGAGGGCGGCGGGCTCAAGACCTACTGCCATTTTGGCACCGGCAACTATCACCCCATCACGGCGCGGATCTACACCGACCTGTCCCTATTCACCACGGATGCAGGCTTGGGCCGCGATAGTGGACGGCTGTTCAACTATATCACCGGCTATTCTCAGCCCGACCATCTGGAAAAGCTGTCCTACTCCCCCGTGACCTTGAAGCACGACCTGATCACCCTGATCGATCAGGAAATTGCCAATGCTAAGGTCGGAAAGCCCGCCGCCATCTGGGCCAAGCTCAATGCCTTGGTCGATCCGGTGATCATTGACGAACTTTACCGCGCCAGCCAATCGGGCGTCAGTATTGATCTGGTCATTCGCGGCATCTGCTGCCTTCGCCCCGGCATTAAGGGTCTGTCAGAGAACATCCGGGTTAAGAGCATCGTTGGGCGGTTCTTGGAA
>JBEGOG010000100.1:0-7394 GCA_041182125.1 Pseudomonadota bacterium | reverse complement strand
TTGGTGCCCCCGGTCAGACTCGAACTGACACACCTTTCAGTACTCGATTTTGAGTCGAGCGCGTCTACCATTCCACCACGGGGGCGACCGAGGGGACGAGCCTTGCAGCTTGTGCGGCCCTTCTAGCAATGCCCACCGGCCTGAACAAGTCCCTTGGTCAGGGATTATGGCGCGAACAGATCAGCCCGGCTCGACCGTCTGTTCAATGGCCCCGAACAGACTATGGCGTTTAGCATCTCTCATCTCGATACGGACGACATCGCCGAATTTCAGAAAGGGGGTTGTGGCCTGGCCATCAACAAGGGTCTCGACCGTTCGCACCTCGGCTAGACAGGCATAGCCGACGCCGCCCGCTTTCAAGATTTTGGCCGGAGCACCAGAGGCCTCTCGATTGGACACGGTGCCAGAGCCAATGATGGTTCCAGCCCCCAAGGCGCGGGTCTTGGCCGCATGGGCGATCAGGGTGCCAAAATCAAAGGTCATATCCACCCCGGCATCGGGCTCGCCCAGCGGCTGGCCATTGACTGCCACCTCAAGCGCCCCGTGAAGCTTGCCGTCTGACCAGGCCGCACCAAGCCCATCGGGCGTCACCGCGACCGGTGAGAAGGCACTGGCAGGCTTAGAGTGGAAGAAGCCAAAGCCCTTGGCCAGTTCACCCGGCATCAGGTTACGCAGGCTGACATCATTGGCCAGCATGACGAGGCGCACCGCCGCCAAGGCCTCATCGCGGCCAGCCCCCATCGGCACGTCCCCGGTAATGACCGCAATCTCGCCTTCGAGGTCACAGCCAAAGGCCTCGTCCGCCAAGGGGATCGGATCGCGCGGACCCAAAAACCCGTCTGATCCGCCCTGATAGATTAAGGGATCGGTCCAGAAGCTGGCGGGCAGGTCCGCACCTGCCGCCTGCCGCAGCAGAGCGACATGGTTCACATAGGCCGATCCATCGGCCCACTGAAAGGCACGCGGCAAGGGGCTAGCCGCCTCATGCTCATGGAACCGTTCGCGCGGTAGCCCGCCGGTTTCCAGACTGCGGGCCAGCGCCCGCAACATCGGCTCACAGCGGTCCCAGTCATCGAGGGCCGCCTGCAGGGTTGGAGCGACTTCACTGGCTAAAACGTACCAAGCCAAGTCATTGGACACGACGACTAGGCGGCCATCTCGGCCAGCGGCAGAACCTGATTTGAGCGAAGCGAGCTTCATGGCGTGTCTTCCCTATTTGGCCTCTTGGGTGCGGCCTTGTTGGCTCAGGGAATGTGGACACGATTTTTTTGCTTCCACCAGAGGCTTTAAAGTCCCACCCCTCGGCATAGGGGCACAAGACAGGGTCGTCAGAGTCTGGTAGCGGAGGGGCTCAGTTACGGGAGCCTCCATGCTGCGTCGTCTCTATTTTCAGGTCCTATCCCTTGCTGGCCATAGGCTGGCCGGTCTGTGGCTGGCTATCGTCGCCTTTGCCGAGAGCTCGTTCTTTCCCATTCCGCCCGATGTGATGCTGGCCCCGATGGTGATGGCTAAGCCGGAAAAGGCCTATCACTATGCCGCGATCTGCACCGCCGCCTCCGTGGCCGGGGGCATTTTAGGCTATGCGATTGGCTTCTATCTGGAGCCGGTCGGCCATTGGGTCCTAGCCCTGACCGGCCATTCGGGCGGCGTGGCGCAGTTTCAGGAATGGTTCGCCAAGTGGGGTATCTGGCTGATCCTGATCAAGGGCCTGACGCCCATCCCCTATAAGCTGGTGACCATTGCCTCGGGCCTTGCCGCCTTCAGCTTTCCCATGTTCATCATCGCCTCGGTGATCACACGCGGCGCAAGGTTCTTTCTGGTCGCGGGCCTGATCAAACATTTCGGCCCCCAGATGCAAGAGGTCATCGAGCGCCGCATGATGCTGGTCACCAGCGTCGTTTTGATCGTCCTTGTCGGCGGATTTGTCGCGGTCAAGCTGCTGGGCTAGGAGAGGGTTGGGCCATCTGCCCCTTGGGCTAGCCCCATGGATGGACTAGATTGAGTCTTATGCGCGCCCTGATCCGCCCCCTTGCCCTTTGGCAGCCCCTCTTTGCAGCCCTCGCCTCTGCGGCGCTGCTGGCCGTGGCCCATGGGTTTGAGCGGTTTGGTGGGCTCGCCCCCTGCACCCTCTGTTTGAAACAGCGCGAGGTCTATTGGGTCGCTCTGGGTCTGGGCCTGGTCGGCATGGTTGCGAGCCGCTTGAGCGGGTCTGACCGGCTACGGCGCGGCGTTGCGGTCGCATTGGTGCTGGTCTTTGCCTACGGTGCCTATCTGGCCGCCTATCATGCGGGCGCAGAGTGGAAATGGTGGCCGGGGCCGAGCACCTGTTCGGGCGTGGGAACCAGCGTCACCGCTCAGGCCATGGCCGATCTGCTCAATGGGGCCAAGATCCAGCCGCCGCGCTGTGACGAAGCGGCTTGGGTTTGGCTGGGCCTATCGATGGCCGGGTGGAACTTTCTGGTCTATCTGGCGCTCGCGGCCTACAGCGCCGCCAGCGCCCTTTACAAGAAGGCTTAAGGCCATGAGCGACAAGCCCATCCCTCCCCGTCCTGGCCTTGGGGCCCGCGATGCGCGGCTCGGCGAGATCTTGCGCGTGGACCATGCCGGAGAATTGGGCGCAGTCCATATCTATCGCGGGCAAAGGGCCGTCTTTGCCAAGGCTAAGGACAAGGGTCACATCTCCGGACAGCTCGCCGAGATGGAGGGTCATGAGGCCGTGCATCTGACCGCCTTTGATCAGCTCCTGACCCGGCATCAGGTCCGCCCGACCCTGATGGCCCCCCTCTGGCGCATGGCGGGCTTTGCCCTCGGGGCTGGAACCGCCCTGCTCGGCGAGAAGGCCGCCCATGCCTGCACTGCGGCGGTCGAGACGGTGATCGAAGAACATTACGCCGCCCAGATCGCTGAGATCGCCACCGATCGCCCTGAACTGGCCGCAGAGCTGAGCCGCTTTCGCGACGAGGAACTGTCCCACCGCGATCTGGCCGTTGCCGAGGGCGCGCTGGAGACCCCCGGCTATCCCCTGCTCGCCGGACTGATCCGCGCAGGCTGCCGAGCCGCCATCAAGATCAGCGAGCGCATCTAGGCCTTTCCTTTGCGGCCATTTGGACCAAGAATGCGCCCATGAGTTTGGCAGACTTTCTTCGCCCCTGCGGCCCCGTGGTCGACACCGCTGCTGCCGAGCGGCTGTTCGAAGTGCTGTCCAAGGCCGCTGAGCGCGACGGATGGAGCGCGCGGCTCAAACAGGTCTGGCCGTCCCTAGAGCCGATTGCCGCCGCCTCACCCTATCTGGCCGGATTGATGAGGCGCGCGCCGGGCAGCTTCGCCATGCCCTCGAGGCCGAGGACCCAATCGCCGACATTCTGCGCCAGACCCAAGCGGTGGCGGACGAGACCGATCTGTTAGCCGGGGCCAAGACCCTGCGCGCGCTCAAGGCCGACGCCCACCTGACCATCGCTCTGGCGGATCTCGGCGGGGTCTGGGACCTGAGCGCCGTGACCGGCAACATCACCGAATTTGCCGATCTGGCCGTTCAATCGGCCTTGGCCATGGCCGTTCGCACTGAGGTGACCAAGGGCCGATTGCTGTCCGCACCGAACGGGACAGCAGGCCCCATACCGGGGCTGTTCTGCATTGCCATGGGCAAGCACGGGGCCTTCGAGCTGAACTATTCCAGCGATATCGACATCTCGATCTTTTACGAGCCCGACCAGATGCTGATCCCGGAAGGCGGCGATGCGCAGGCTGTGGCGCTAGCCGTCACACGGTCCTTGGCGCAGCTCCTACAAGAGCGCACGGCGGACGGTTATGTGTTCCGCGTCGATCTGCGCCTGCGTCCTGATCCCAGCTCGACCCCGCCTGCCGTATCGGTGGCCGCCGCCCTCGACTATTATCAGACCGTCGGCCAGAACTGGGAGCGGGCCGCCTTTATCAAGGCCCGCGCCATGGCCGGGGATGTGCCGCTGGGCCAGACCTTCCTGTCGGAGCTGTCGGGCTTTATCTGGCGCAAGAACCTCGATTTTGCCGCCATTGCCGACATCCATTCGATCAAGCGCCAGATCCATATCCACAAGGTCGATGACCGACTGACCGCCAAGGGGGCCAATCTCAAGCTGGGCCGGGGCGGCATTCGCGAGATTGAGTTCTACGTCCAAACCCAGCAACTGATCCTTGGTGGCCGCAACCCGGCCCTGCGCTCGAACCGGACGCTGGATGCCCTGACCGCGCTTTGTGTCGCGGGCCAGGTGACCGCCGAAACCGCCGCAGAACTTCACCGTGCCTATCTGCATCTGCGCGGTTGGGAGCACCGGGTGCAGATGCTGCATGATGAGCAGACCCACCGCCTTCCCGAAAGCGATGCCGACCGGCGGCGCGTGGCGGCCCTGTCAGGCGCGCCGGACCTTCGCCGCTTCGATGCTCAGGTCACGCGCCTGCTCAAGCAGGTGAACCAATATTACGGCGAGCTGTTTCCAGAGGGCGAAGACCTGTCCTCGTCCTTTGGCAGTCTGGTCTTTACCGGGGTGGAGGATGATCCCGAGACCCTCGCTACCCTCGCTCGAATGGGATTTTCCAACCCGCCGCAGGTGGCCGCCACCATCCGCTCTTGGCACCATGGCCATATCAATGCCACGCGCACCGAGAGAGGCCGCGAGCTCTTCACACAGCTTGCCCCGCGCCTGCTCGACGCGACCAATGCCACCGGAGCCCCCGACGCCGCCTTCCTGCGGTTCGGCGACTTCTTTTCGCGACTATCGTCGGGGGTCCAGCTTCAATCCCTGATGCTGGCCCAGCCCAAGCTGCTCAAGCTGCTGGTTCAGGTGATGGCTTTCGCGCCGAGGCTAGCCGCCACCTTGGCCCGCAGGCCCGCCGCGCTCGATGCCCTGCTGGACCATAGCTTCTTCGAGCCCTTCGATGTCGATGCGGAGGCGCAGGCCTTTGCCAGCGTGATGGCGCGCGCAGAGGGTTTTGAAGCGGCGATGGACGCGGCCCGGGTCATGCACCGCGAACAGGCCTTCCGCATCGGCCTTCAGGTCATGAGTGGAGCGGCCAGCGCTGAGGAGGCGGGCCGCGCCTTTGCCGGATTGGCCGATATGGTTATTCGCAGCCTCGCCCCTGTGGCCCTGGCGGAAACGGTACGGATCGGCGGGGACTTTCCCGGTCAGGTGGCCGTTGTGGCGCTCGGCAAGTGCGGCTCAGGCGAGATGACAGCGCGCTCGGACCTCGACCTGATGACCCTCTATCAGGCAGATGATCCCGTCTCAATGTCGGGCAAAAAGGGCTGGGGAGCGGAAACCTTCTATGCCCGCTTCACCCAAAGGCTGGTTGCCGCCCTGTCGGCTCCAACGGGCGAGGGCGGGCTCTATGAGGTGGATTTACAACTTCGCCCTTCGGGTACGGCTGGACCGGTCGCGGTCAGCCGCGCCGCCTTTGATGGCTACTATGCCGGAAAATCCGAAGGCGAGGCCGAGACCTGGGAGATCCTTGCCCTGACCCGCGCGCGGGTGGTCTGGGCTAGCAGTCCTGACTTTGCCAACACCGCTACCGCCGCCATCGAGGCCGCCCTGCGCCGTCCGCGTGATCCTAAACAGGCCGTGCGCGACATGCTCGATATGCGCCGCCTGATGGAGCAGGAACGCCCGGCCAAGGGCGATTGGGACCTCAAGCTCGCCAAGGGTGGTCTGGTCGACATCGAGTTTATCGCTCAACTGCTACAGATCATCCACGCGCCCCACGGCGGCCCGTTAGAGGTCAATACGGCCAAGGCGCTGGCCATGGCGAAGGCCCAAGGCTTGGCAAAGGCTGATCAGATCGAGGCCCTAGAGGCCGGCTGGAAGCTGCAACAGAACCTCACCCAGCTGCTCAAGGTGGCACTAGACGACGATGCGGATCCGTTGCTCGAGCCCGCGCCCTTCCGCACGCTGTTGGCCAAGGCGACTTCAAATCGGTTCCCGCCTATTTGGCCCTGATCCGTCAGTCCGCGCGTGAGGCGTTCGAACAGATCGCCAAGGACCTTCAGAAATAGATCGCACGAGACGAACCCCTTCCATCAAAGCGACGGATTTCGTTTGGGCGCACGTTTGACCCCATGAACGGTCAAGACACGTTCCCCCCAAACGGAGATTTCTGATGAAAAAGTTCCTCTATGCGGCTGGTTTCAGCCTTGTCCTCAGCGGCACCGCCTTTGCCCATCCTTCCATGCCAAACCCAGACTCTAATGGCGATGGCAAGGTCAGCCTTGCTGAGTTCCAGCAAAGCCATGCCGATCAGATGATGAAGCTGGACACCAACAAGGACGGCAAAATCACCGAGGCTGAGTTCATGGCCCGTCCAAGGATGATGGATCACGATGGTCCGCCCCCGCCAAAGGCTCACGGCCAAAAGGACAAGGATCGTCCCATGCACCATGACATGAAGGAAAAGATGCGCGGTGAGCATCAAGGCATGATGTTCGACATGCTCGATGCCAATGATGACGGCGCGGTCACTAAAGCCGAAATTGATCGCATGACCGCCAAAAGGTTCAAACGTATGGACGACAACAGTGACGGCGTCCTGACCGGCGACGAGCTGCCTAAGCCACCTATGATGGGTGGTCGCCGCGGCCATCACGGTTCACACTAGTTCGACCTTGAAGGCTCGCACAGATTAGCTGGGGGGCTGCCTGTGCGAGCCTGTTCGACGATGCCACGAGGTGCCTATTGACCAATCGCCTGCCTGATCCTGACGCTGACCTGGTCCTTCGGGTTGGACGCGGCGATCCGGCTGCGGTGCAGGCCCTGATGGCGCGCAAGCTGCCTCGGATGTTGTCCCTCGCGCGACGAATGCTCGGCGATGCGTCGGAAGCCGAAGATGTGGCGCAAGAAGTGATGGTCAGAGCTTGGCGTCAGGCCCCAACCTGGCAGCCCGGTGCCGCACGGTTTGACAGTTGGATGCACAGGGTGGCCTTGAACCTTTGCTATGATCGGCTCCGCCGCCAACGCGAACGACCGATGGCTGAGCCCCCTGACCAGATTGACCCGGGTCCTGCCCCTGATGCTGGACTTATGGGAATGGAGATGAAGGATCAGGTCGAGGCGGCGATCGCCGCATTACCAGAGCGTCAGAGGGAGGCGATCGTGCTGTGTCATTATCAGGAGCTTGGCAATATCGAGGCGGCGGCCCTGATGGAGATCAGTGTCGAGGCGCTCGAGAGCCTGCTGTCGCGTGGACGCCGTGCCCTTCGCCTGCGTCTCAATCCTTTAAATAATCGTCGATTGGAGGGCCTCGCATGACCCCGGAACGGTTCAAACATCTCGCCCAGACCTATGGCGCGAACCTAAAGCGCTGGCCTGAAGCCGAGCAGGCCGAGGCCGAGCAGCTTTGCCAACACAGCCCGGTGTGGACGCGCGCCCTGT
>JBEGOG010000099.1:0-7598 GCA_041182125.1 Pseudomonadota bacterium | reverse complement strand
GTCCCTTGGCCAGTTGCGAGAGGCGCAGTCCATAGGCCCCGCCGATCTTGACCCGTTCGCGCGGTTCTGCTCGCGCCAGATCTCCGACCGTGCGCAGGCCCGCCTTTTCCAGTGTCTTGACCAGAGCCGGGCCCACGCCGGGTAGGATGCCAACGGGCCTGGGCGCCAGAAAGCTTTCGGCTTCAGCCTGTCCGATGACGGCAAAGCCACGCGGCTTATCCAGATCAGACGCGATCTTGGCCAAAAACTTGTTGGGGGCGAGGCCGATGGAGACGGTCAGGCCAATCTCCGTCTCGATCTCGTTCTGGAGACGGGCCAGCACCAGCGCCGAACAGCCGCCGTTCAAAAGCTCGGCACCGGTCAGGTCCATCCATGCCTCATCCAGCGACAGGGACTGAACAAGCGGCGTTAGCTTGGCCAGCTTGGCAAAGATCGCAGCGCTGGCGGTTCGATATTTGACAAAATCGGGAAAGATGACCTCAGCTTGCGGGCAAAGCGCGAGGGCCTTGAACATCGGCATGGCCGAGCGAACGCCAAAGGTGCGAGCAATATAGCAGCAGGTTGTCACTACGCCGCGATGGCCACCGCCGACAATGACCGGTCGGTCGCGCAGTTCGGGACGATCGCGTTTTTCTACAGCCGCATAGAAGGCGTCGCAGTCCATATGGGCAATGGTCAGATGTTCGAGCTGCTCATGAGCGATGAGACGCGGCGATGAGCAGCGCGGGCAGCGGCGATTCGAAGGTGGTGGTCCCAGATGCAGGCAATCGCGGCAAAGGGTGCTCACCGGCTTAAGCCTAGAACAGCGCCATTTCGAGCGCGGTTTGTAACCTGTCCCAATCGTCGATCCGCTCATGGGCATGAGGCTTGCTCGGGGCCATATGGCGAAGACGCTGATCGGCGACCATTTGGAACCGGCCGACCTTGGGCGCGTCGGTCGCGACCGAATCGAGATTGGGGATCATGTCGTCGATAAAGACCGACGACCGGTTGGTTCGGGCCGCCAGATGGGCCGCAGCGGGTCCCTTGAGGCCGGAATTGATCACTAAGGGATAGTCCATGCCATGGCGCTTGAGCCAGCGCGCGCGCTCATCTCGGCCGTGCTCTGGCGCATTGGTCAAGATGACAACGTCAGCCCGATTCGACAGGTGCGCGAGGGCCTGTGCCGCCCCCGGTGCAGGGTCCATATGATCGCTGCCGTCGCGAAAAAAGTCGTCGAACAGCACTTTTCCAACCATCATATCGATATGGTTGTCGTCACCCCTGCGATAGATATTTTGAAACAGGGCGAACTTGTCGAACCGCATCTCATAGCCATGATGCCCAACAAAACGTTCAAATCCCTCAACAAATAGCGCCAAGACCTCGTCAACATCGACGATGACAAGGGGACGATCAGGGGCGACCTTGGCCGAAACCAAGTCTTGAGCGGGTTTGAAGGCGGAACTTGAGGACAGCGGACTTCTCTCGGCTAACGCGGGCTTAAGGATATCTGTGGGAAGACAGGGGATCCCGTGGCCACGAGTTGAGAACAAGATGGCGAAAAAGGTCCTCATCGTCGAGGATAATGAGCTGAACATGAAACTGTTTCATGATCTGCTCGATGCTCAAGGCTACGAAACCTTGCAGACCCGCGAAGGTTTGCAGGCGCTCGAACTGGCGCGCACCCATCTTCCAGATCTTATTTTAATGGACATACAGCTGCCTGAAATTTCCGGGTTAGAGGTGACTAAGTGGCTCAAAGAAGATGATGCCTTAGCCCATATTCCGGTGGTCGCCGTGACAGCCTTCGCTATGAAGGGAGATGAGGAACGGATCCGCGAGGGAGGATGCGAGGCCTATATTTCAAAACCGATATCTGTCGCGCATTTTTTGGAGACGATTCGGCGATTGATAGAGTAAGTACTTTAGTATGTCCGCACGTATTCTCATTATTGATGACATAGACGCCAACGTTCGGCTTCTCGAAGCCAAGATGACGGCAGAGTACTATGAAGTGCTCATGGCGTCTGATGGGCAGTCAGGAATTGCTTTAGCAAAAACGCAACTTCCGGATATTATTCTACTTGATGTGATGATGCCGGGTTTCAACGGCTATGAAATTTGCCGCCGACTGAAAGAAGATCCCGATACCCGCCATATTCCGGTGGTCTTGGTGACAGCGCTTGACGGTCGAGATGATCTGTTGGCCGGCCTCGATGCCGGTGCCGACGATTTTATGACCAAGCCCATTGATGACGTCATGCTGATGGCGCGGCTCAAGGGGTTGGTGCGGCTCAAATTAGCCATTGATGGTTTGCGGATGCTGGAGGCGTCGGGCCGCCGGATGGGCGTCATTGCGGGCACTTCGGCACGGTTAGGTGGCTTTGGTGGTCGCATCTTGATCGTTGATGACAATCCTCGGCAAGCCCAGCGGATGGTGTCCGAATTGGGTCTAGACCATCGGCCAATCGTTGAAAGCGATGCTGAGAAGGCTTTGCTCTCGGCCCGAGGCCCGATCGACCTCATGATCATCAATATGGATGCGACGAGCTTTGATGGTCTTCGATTGGCCGCCATGGTCCGCTCCGAATCGGCAACCCGTTTCATGCCTATCCTTGCGATCATGGACACGGATCAGCGCGACCGGTTGGTGAAGGCCATGGAACTGGGCGTGAATGATATTCTGGCCCGTCCGATTGACCTGCAAGAACTGACCCTTCGCGCCCGCACTCAGATCAAGCGGAAGCGCTATACGGACCTTTTGCGAAGCAACCTCGACCAGTCTTTAGAGTTGGCGGTGACGGACCAACTGACCGGATTGCACAATCGTCGTTACATGGTGACCCAATTGAGCGCTCTGGTGGCCCGGGCCGTCAAGGGCGGGGATCCGGTCTCCATTCTGATGATCGACATTGATCACTTTAAGAAGATCAATGACGGTTTTGGCCATGATGTCGGGGACATGGTCCTGCGTGAATTTTCAGTACTGCTGGCGTCAAATGTGCGCGCGATTGATCTGCCCTGCCGATTTGGCGGCGAAGAGTTCATCGTGGTCATGCCCGGCACCGATGTCGATGCCGCCTTTAGAATTGCCGAACGTATTCGCAAAAGTGTTTCTGAGGCGTCCTTCACCTTGGGATCAGAGGGGGAGGCCCTGGCGATCACCGTCTCGATTGGCCTTGCCTGCACAGATGGTGAAGTCGACACGCCTGAAACCTTGCTCAAACGCGCCGATGAAGCGGTTTATGAGGCCAAGGCGGGTGGTCGTAATCAGGTCATTGTCCGCAACGTCTGACATCAGACTTTGCCGCCAAAACCTCTTTTTCTAAAGTTGGCAAGCTTGGCGACCGCTTTTGTAGCGACGGGCCGTCTTATGGCCTATATTGGGTCTTAATGATGAGCCGGTATTTTCGGTTTGGTCCCTAATAGGTGAGGCGCGCCATGGGTTCTATGAGTTGGGTTCATTGGTTGATCGTAATTGGCGTTGGCGCTGTGCTTTTCGGCGGTGGCGGTAAATTATCTGCGCTGATGGGCGATGCAGCCAAGGGCATTCGCGCCTTTCGTGATGGTCTGAAGGGTGAAGATGCGCCCAAGTCAGCCGATACGCCTGCTGCACCCCTGCCGCGGACCGATAAGGAAGGCTGATCTTAGGATCTAGCCTAAAGGCTTTGGCGGTTTTGATGCCGTCGAAGCATGCGCCTATGCAGGGTGGAATTTGATGTTACCTGAGATCGGAGCCACCGAACTTATGGTCATTGCGGCAGTGGCCCTGATCGTGGTCGGGCCCAAAGACCTGCCGGGCTTGATGCGAAAGCTTGGCCAGTTTATTGCCCGTCTGCGGGGCATGGCCAGCGAATTTCGCGCTAGCTTTGATGACATGGCCCGCCAGTCAGAGCTTGATGACCTGCGCCGTGAGGTCGAGGCCATGCGTAATGCGCGCTTTGCTGACATCGTACCTGAGGCCTCATCAGATGTCGGCGTGGATGCCTCTGAAGTCATGCGGGAGATTAACCGGTCCCTGACCGCCCCCGATAGCCAAGTGCAGCTCCACGCGCCAGTCTCGTCCGAACCGGCTGTCGAGAACGAGGCCCCAAAACCATGAGCCCGGCCCACGACGAAGACCATATTGAGGCCTCACGCGCTCCGCTCATGGAGCACCTGATCGAGCTGCGTCAGCGCCTGATCATCTGTGTTGCGGCGCTGTTTGTGGCCTTTGTGTTCTGCTTTAGCCTCGCAGAACCCATCTACATGATCTTGCTCCATCCCTTTGAGATGGCGGCTCAGCTGTTAGCCATGCAAAAGCAGACCGGTGTCGATCATGGCTATTTTGATCTGATACTGGTGCTCACGGGCTTAAAAGAGGCCCCAATCATCGTCGGTCAGAATTTGAAACTGATCTATACGGCACCGTTGGAGTTCTTCTTTACCAAGCTGAAACTGGCTGGTTTTGGCGGTGTAATTGTCGGCTTCCCCGTCATTGCTTGGCAGCTCTATCGGTTTGTTGCGCCGGGGCTCTATGCCAAGGAGCGTCATGCCTTCTTGCCGTTCCTGTTGGCCTCGCCGGTCCTGTTCATGATGGGCGCGGCGCTGGTCTATTATGTCATGCTGCCGTTTGTCCTGTGGTTCTCACTGTCTCAGCAGATATTTGGGTCGGGCAATATCACGGTCGAGCTTGTGCCTAAGGTGTCGGACTATCTGACCCTCGTGACGACCTTGGTGCTCGCCTTTGGGCTCTGTTTTCAGTTGCCGGTTATTCTAACGCTCTTAGGGCAGGCCGGGATTGTCACATCCAAGCTGCTGCGAAGCGGTCGGCGCTATGCCATCTTGGGCATCTTTGTCGTCGCTGCCATCGTTACGCCACCCGATCCGATCAGCCAGATCACCTTGGCCGTGCCCTTGATCCTGCTTTACGAGGTTTCGATCTGGTGCGTTTGGATGATTGAGCGCAAGCGTATCAAGGCTGAAAAGGCGGGCGCGAGCACGGATGTGGCCCTGACCTAGTCGGCCAATGGGCCATGGCTTTGAGGCCATGACCCATACGCCTGTTAGTCTTGCTCAGACTTGGCCGCGCCAGTTTCAACCATCAGATAGGCGATGAGGTCATTACGGTCCTTGGCTTCCTTGATGCCGAGGAAGGTCATCTTATTGCCGGGCAGCATGGTCTTTGGATCGGTGATCCATTGGTCAAGGTTTGCCCCATCCCAAACATATCCAGCGGCCTTCAGGGCGTCCGAATAGGCATAGCCCTCATGGGAGCCCGCCTTGTGCCCGATGATGCCATAGAGGTTCGGACCGGTCATGTTGGGCCCACCTTCGGCGACGGTGTGGCACGAGCGGCAGAGGGCGAACTTGCGCTTGCCATTTTCTAAGTCGCCGGCGTTGTAAGGCGCAGGCAGAGAGGCCAGCATCTTGAGCTTGTCCTCGTCGCTGACCTCATGAACCTCTGCCGCCTCTGAGGCTTCGGGCGCTTCAGCAGTTTCGGTCTTGGGCGCGGGCTTGCTGCAGCCAATGAGCAGGGCAGCGAGGCCAACAGCGGCCAATAGGGCAGTGGGGTTACGCACGTGTCTATTCCTTGTCCGGCGAGGGTTATTTGAGGGCATCGTTGAAGACGGAGACTAGTCCCGTTGAATGATTTCGCAAGGTCACTCTGATGATGTCGGCCGTGATCGCGTCGATTTCAAGTCTCCGCGCCGAACCTTGGAGTCGACCCGCCGAACCTTTGAGGCCTTGGTCGGCTTTGTCGCAACCCTGACCGGGGGGCGATAGGCTGCTTTGCGGATCAGATCGCGCAATCGATCTATGGCATCAGCGCGATTGCGCTCTTGAGTGCGGAAGCGATCGGCGGTGATGACGATGATCCCCTCGAGGGTCAGGCGACTGCCCGCTAGCGCTTGTAGGCGAATACTCACAGAATTGGGCAGGGATCGAGACCGGCGCGCGTCAAAGCGAAGTTGGACGGCAGATGACACCTTATTGACGTTCTGCCCGCCGGGCCCGGAGGCGCGGATGAAGCTGATATCAAGCTCGTCATCCTGAAGGCTGATGGCGTCTGTGATGGGGATCATGTCGTTGCCCCCTAGGTCGGAATGACGGTCTTGCCGACCGGGGCCATGGCGATGCCGGCGAGCTTAAAATGCTGCAGGGCAAAGGGAATGGTGATGATCGGCAGGCATAGCAGCGCGCCGATGATCAGATGAGCCAAGGCCACATACCAGCCGCCCAGCACGAACCAAATGATGTTGAGCAGGCAACCGGCCGGTCCTGTGCCGAGGTCGCCATGACCAGTGATGGTCTCGCGATCGACGACCTTTTGGCCAAAGGGGAAGAAGGTGAAGAGGCCAATCCGCGCTGCCGCCATACTCCAGGGCAGGCCCACAATGGTAAAGGCGAGCAGGAGAGCTGCGAGCAGCCAAGCGCATCCCGACACAAACCCGCCAAGGACAAACCAGATCAGATTGAGGATCAGGGACATTGCAGCAATTCCAGTGAGGGCTTGTCCTATTCTATAGGAGATCGCTGATTTTACCGAACGAACTGTGGCGCGCGAAAGATCATCACATTCGGTCTGATAATGGCCTAAATCGTGATTACACTCGTCGCAGGTGACTAGGTGATCAAGACGA
Organism: Pseudomonadota bacterium; assembly: GCA_041182125.1. Lineage (GTDB taxonomy): Bacteria > Pseudomonadota > Alphaproteobacteria > Caulobacterales > Caulobacteraceae > CAISGS01. The sequence continues at coordinate 993 of JBEGOG010000099.1, read as the reverse complement.
CGACGAAGAGGTGTCTATCCGATGAGGCTGGCTTTTGTGTTCGTCGTGATCAGCCTGCTCATCGGATCGCGGGCTGCCCAGGCCCAAGAGGTCGTCGGGCCGCCGACCGACACGAGCGCCGTTATCGATGAATTGGTGATCGAGGGGCGCCCGCTTGGCCCGGCGCTTTGGAAGGTCAAGCGCGGGGACGCTGAAGTGGTCGTACTCGGCGGCTTGGCCCCCTTGCCCCATCAGCTCCAATGGACGTCGCCGCGATTGGAGCGCGCCTTGGGGACGGCGGACCTGCTGCTCGTACCGCCGCAGGGCAGGCCGCGTGTGACCGATCTTCCCGGCATGACCCTTCGGGTCGCCAGCCTTCGCCAAGGCCTCGGTCAGAGGCTGGAACCGAACCTATCGCCCGCCCTTCGTGCGAGATTTGCGCAAACGCGTGAGCGTATCGGCAAGGGGCCGGGGCGCTATGACCGTTGGAAGCCCGCCATTGCCGGTTTCATGCTGTTGGCCGACTTTCGCGAACATCAGGGCCTATCGACAGGCAAGCCTGCCACCACGGTTCAGCGGATGGCCAAGGCCCAGCGCGGGCGTCGCCTGAAGATTGAACCCATGGCCGACATCCATCTGGGGGGCATGGTCAAGTCCGCCGCCAGCCTGACCCCCGCGCAACATGAGGCCTGCTTGACGGCGGCTCTGAACGATATTGATGCTGAGGCGGCCCGGTCCCGAACCGCGGCGCAGGCTTGGGCCATTGGCGATTTGGCGACGGTTCGCGCCACTGCCAGCGCCGACCTTCTGGATCGCTGCCTGCTGCAACTGCCCAGCCTGACCAGCCTGCTGGAGCAGGATACGGCCCAATCAGTCCGGTCGATTGATCAGGCCTTGAGCCGCCCAGGCACCACGGTTGCGATCATCGACCTTCGGCTCCTGTTGCGGGCCAATGGCGTGCTGGATCGGTTAAAGGCCAAGGGAGCTGAGATCAGCGTGCCGAGAGATTAGGTT
>JBEGOG010000098.1:0-7824 GCA_041182125.1 Pseudomonadota bacterium | reverse complement strand
CTCACCCTAGTGGGCGCGCGTCTCGCGTGAAGCGGGCCCATCATGGGGCTGTACCGGTGGTGAATGACGCGTCCGCTGACCGACCGGCATTTTCTCCGCTGAGACGGTTGCCAAGGTCTTGGCGACACGCAGACCCGACTGAACATAGGCGAGGCTTCGCGCTTGTAGCCAGCCCTGATGAACAGCCATCACCTCGAAAGGTGACTTACAGCGCGCGATCTGCTCCAAGGCCACCTCGCTCTGGGATGAAAAGTCATCGAGAAACTTTGCGCTTTCGCTCTGCAAAGCCTTAACGCTTGCGTTCAAGATTGTGCGCGTTTGATCGGCAGCTTGCGAGAACACTTCACCGACTTCACCCAGTCCCTCGAAAGACATGGCAGACATGTCCCCCGGCCACGACGCGTTCTGCTTAGGTTTCACGATGGACTCCTGACCTGTTTAAAGTGTGCGATCGGTAATAACCGCGCCGCAATTCTAATCACCCCACCCGCCTTGCTCGTTGATTTTAATCAGATTTTTGATCGCTTTTATTGACCTGTCAGCATGAACTCTTGTTCGAAGTCAATTGCGACGACTGAAGGCAGGGCTAACCTCCCCCCATTAGGGAGGCCCGGATGTCCATTCTCGTTGTCTACTATTCGCGTACCGGCTCAACCGCCCGGCAAGCCGAGACATTGGCGCGGTGGCTAAATGCAGACTGTGATGAAATCTCGGCGGGTTCCGCCTATGATGGGCCGGTTGGACTTCTGAATGCCGCGATGGCGGCTGCGTTGGATACCCAAGGCCCTGCAAAAACCAAACGCCACCTGAGATCCTACGATCACGTCATTGTCGGTGGGCCGGTGTGGGGAGGACAGCTCCCAGGCCCCTTGCGCCGCTACTTGGTTTACAACGCGCCGAAGCACCGGCTGGTTGGTGCCTTTTGCACCTCATGGCATGGGGGCCCACAACGCGCCTTTTTCAACGAAATCCGTCAGACGGTGGGGATCGCGACCTTTCCGACTTGCAGCATCGAACAACGCTATTGTGACGGGGACCTCATTGCGCTGGCGGCCGCGCGGTTTGCCCGCGCCCTGTCAACTTCACTGACCCGGGTCGCCTAAAGTTTTGCCGTACTGGCCCAACTGAATTGATATCCGATGACCCATATCAAGGGCAGAGCCGTAGAAAAGCGCTCAAATGGCGGCTTCGCAGCATCGGAGAGCAAGATGAAAATGCCCGGACAAGAGACCTACCGCGACGGACGACTTCCCCCTATGGGCTTTGGCCGTTCGCGCCATAAACATGCCGACGGATTCAAGCCCGAGGATTTGAAAACGGCCCTGAAACGTGTGCGCGCCTCTGGTGATCACTTGCGCCGCTTTACCGATGAATTTCGCAGTGCGGGCCAAACCCGCTCACCGGTAGAAGCCGTAAAGTGGGGGGTTCGCGATCATCCAATCGCCACAATCGCGATCGCAGCCGCACTGGGCACCTTAGCGGGTCGACTGCTTCGACCAAACTAGGTTCGGGACCAGTGCCGCTGGCCGTGTCTTAGAGGCTAATGACCTTGCTCTAACGTGAGGCGCTGGCCTTTAGGCACGGCCCCTTGTCTTGGATTCCCTCATGACAATTCATGTGCCGTCAACGACCATATGCCGGTTCTGCGCCGCTCGGCCGCGCGGCCTCTGCAAGGATATGCAAACAGAGGCTGACCTAAAGTCCTTGCTGGTTCTGCATTATCGTAGCCGATCATTTCGCGCGGGTTCTCAAATTTACGGACCTCACGACGACAAGACCCACGTCTATAATATTACGTCTGGCTGGGTCTCTTTGAGCCATGGTCTGCCGGATGGTCGCAGACAAATATCGCAGTTCCTAACCACGGGTGCTCTGTTCGGCTATCGCCCAGAAGGACAAGCCGTCAATGGAGAGGTGGCGACAGCTCTGGATGAGGTTACCGTCTGCGCTATGCCCAATCCAAACCTAACTGCTCTTTTGGAGCGTCAACCCGCACTCAACCGGCGCCTGATCTGGATGCTGGGGCGTGACAATCTGGTCACCAGCCACAGGCTGACCTCGGTTGGACAGGCAAAGGCCGTAACCCGTGTGGCTAACCTCTTGCTCGAACTGTTGATTATGGCGACCGGACGAAGCGACCATCAGAACGGCGTAACAATACGTCTACCCTTGACCCAGGCTCAGATTGCGGATGCCACGGGCCTAACCCCAATCCATGTCAATCGAATGGTCAAACAGTTACGAGAGGAAGAGATCATAGACTTCCACAACGGACAGCTTCACATCAAGAATTTCAATACATTCAGATTGATAGGTCAATTATCGCAAGACATTGAAGAGATTTGGTTGAACTAACTCTCTGTGTCGGACGCAGGCAGCGCCCCAGTCCAGCCCTACAGCTCATTGCCTTCTTTCAACGCGGCCGACCCCCGTAAGCCTAGCCGCGAACCTTAAAACTGCGAGCCACCCGCCGGATACGACCCCAACACCTAGGCCGATTGCTAGGGCCTCCCTTGGTGGCGGCATGACATGAAACAAGGTACCCACTTGGCTAACTGACAGGGTTAAGCTGACGATCGCCACGGACAGGGCCACAACCCCCCAAAAGCTAAAACGATTTTGATCCCATATCCGACCTCCGGTCGATGCCGTGGTGGTCAAGGCCAATGTGAGATTGGCCACAATCAAGCCCACAAATGCAATGGCGCGGGCCTGCGGCTCGGTACCGTGTCGAAGCCCCCATTCAAACAGTCCGAAGATGCCAACAAGAATGCTGGCCCCTTGCGCCAGCGCCAGACTGATCTGTGGCAGGCCAAAGAGCGGCTCATCCCGTTTTCGCGGGGGATGGATCATCGCCCCCCGTTCACTGGGCTCGCCTTCAAATACAAGCGCGCAGATTGGATCAATAATCATCTCCATGGTCACAATATGCATGGGATAGAGCAGTGGAGGCATACCCAGCAGAATTGGAACGAGCGCTAGGCCGGCAATCGGCACATGGATCGCCACAACATAGGTCAGAGCTTTTCGCAGATTGGCGAAAATGCGACGACCAAGCCTTACGCCTCCAACAATTGAAGGGAAACTATCGTCCAGCAGCACCAATCCGGCCGCCTCGCGCGCGACGTCGGTGCCTCGCAGTCCCATCGCAATACCAATATGGGCGGCCTGAAGCGCAGGGGCATCATTAACCCCGTCCCCCGTCATGGCCACGACATAGCCCTTGGCCTTAAAGGCTTCTACGAGAGTCAACTTTTGCTCTGGTGCGATCCTTGCAAAGATCCGAATGGTCTCGACGGCACGCTGTAGGGCCTCTGTATCCAAGCCTTTCAGTTGCTCACCCGTCATGACGCCGGCGCGGCTATCGATCCCGGCCTGTCGTGCGATAGCTAAGGCGGTTTCTGGATAGTCACCCGTAATCATGGCCACAGCGATCCCGGCCCGCCGCGCTTCCGCCAAGGCTGCCGGCACCTCTTTACGCACGGGATCTAAAAACCCGATCAGTCCTAAAAACTGAAACGGCACGGATTCTGGGTTATCGACGGTCAATGTCCCAGATCGGGCCTCAGCGACCGCCAGCACCCGCAGCCCGTCTCGGGCCATCGTATCAACGACCCGGCTTAGGTCAGCTCGCTGAGAAGAATCCATCTGACAAAGTTGAAATATGGCCTCGGGCGCGCCCTTTGCAGCCGTTTGGGTCTCGCCATTGTTCATGATCCAACGCTGAACCACGGCCAATCTTTTCGGCGTTAGGGGCCACACCCGCTCCAACTGACCCAGTCCCACATCCCGAGACGCCCAAGCCTTAACCGCACGGTCCATAGGGTCCGACGGATGGGGTGCAGAGGCTCGGATCGCGCCATCAAGCAAGGCCTTCAAAGCGGGGGATTGGTCGACATGATCAGGCGCGGTCGCCTTGCCCTCCGACCATAGTCGCACCAGGGTCATCCGGTTTTCGGTGAGGGTGCCGGTCTTATCGACACACAGAAGGCTCGCGCCGCCCAAGGCCTCAATCACAGCAGGACGGCGAACCAGAACCTTGTGCTGCGCCAAACGCCAAGCCCCCAAGGCCATGAAGATCGCAAGGACCATCGGGAACTCTTCGGGGATCAGGGAAATGGCGACGGTGATGCCTGCCAGCGTTCCTTCGATCCAATCGCCGCGAATGAGGCCATAGGCCAAAACGACAAGGGCGCAGACCCCTAGGGCTGCAGCCCCCAGCATCCTCACCAACCGACCAGATGCCTGCTGCAACGGGGTGGGGCTCATATCAATGGTCGCTAAAGAACGACCAATTCGACCCAGTGCCGTATTGCTGCCTGTAGTCTTGACCTCGGCTAAGCCCTGCCCATTGACCACCAGGGTTCCGGCAAAGAGGCCATGTCGCTTACTGTGATCCTCAGACCAATCACCGTCACGGACTGCAGCCTCGGGGAGTTTTGTGACAGGCACGGATTCGCCGGTAAGGGCCGCCTCATCGACGCTCAAAACCTCACCATCAACCAACTGACAATCCGCTGGAACGCGCAGCCCCTCACTAACCAAGACCAGATCTCCGGGCACCAACCCATCCATAGGAATGGTCCGACTTTCGCCGCCGCGTATGACCCGAACCGACGGGGCCGCCAAATTTTGCAGGGCCTTGAGCGCGCGCTCACTGCGCGCCTCTTGCGCGACAACCAGAGCTACCGTCGCTAAGGCTGCCACGCTCAGGAAAGCGCCTTCAGAACGATTTCCCAACATGAGGTAGAGGCCAGACGCCCCGATTAACAGGCCGAACATCGGCTCTCTTAGGGTGCCCAACACGATGTCGTGGAACGACCGACCCTTGAAACCTTCAACGCGATTAGGCCCAAACTCTAACAGCCGTTGAGCGGCTACAGCCTCATCCAAACCTTTAGGCCCACGGGTCATAGCCATCCATCCAGTTGCCGCCCATCAAGGGCACGGCAGGCAACAGGTTTGACACAAAAATGGGTTTGAACACTGACGCTTCGTAGTCCGCACCGATGTTTCATGTCAGCATGAGCCAACGCACAGGGGAGCAACCCTTGGCGGCCTGCTTCGGAGGATGACCATGTACCAGACCGTGATCTACGAGACCCCTGCCCCCCACGTGGCGCGACTGGTGCTCAACCGGCCCGACACACGCAACGCCCAGGACACCCGGATGCTCTATGAGCTCAATCAAGCCTTCGACCGGGCAGCGCAGGACAATGACATCAAGGTAATCATTCTGGCCGCTGCGGGTCCTCACTTCTCGTCTGGTCACGACCTGCGCGAACAGGGAGCCTTGGAGACCATGGCAGAGTTCCAGACCGTCGGGACCTGGTGCGGCTTTGGCTGTGCGGGGGCAGAGGCCCAGATGGCTCGCGAGAAGGAAATCTATATAGGCTTTAGCGAGCGTTGGCGGAACATTCCCAAGCCAACCATTGCGCAGGTTCAGGGTAAGTGTATCGCCGGTGGCCTGATGCTGATCTGGCCCTGCGATATCATCATTGCCGCCGAGGACGCCTCCTTCTGGGACAATACCGTGTCGATGGGCGTCGGCGGGGTTGAGATGTTCAACCACCCTTGGGAGTTGGGCTCACGTAAGGCCAAGGAGATGCTGTTCACCGCCGATTGGCTCAGCGCCAAGGACGCCGAGAAGCTGGGCATGGTCAATCATGTGGTGCCCCCTGAGACCCTCGCGGACTTCACCCTCGCCATGGCCAGCCGCATCGCTCAAAAGCCCCTCTTTGCCCTGAAACTGGCCAAGGAAGCGGTCAATGCCGCTCAAGATGCCCAAGGCCGAACCAGCGCCATGCAAACCGCCTTTGCTCTGCATCAACTGGCCCACAGCCATAATATGCAGGTCCATGGCATGATGATCGATCCATCGGGCCTCTCACCGGCCATAAAACGCTAAGTTTCTAAGGACCACCCATGCCCCGTCTACGATCTGCCCTAGCGCTTATAGCCCTCGTTCTGTGGGCTGGTCTGTCGACGCCCGCGATGGCCCGTCCCTCTGCCGACGCAGTTCAAGGCGATCTATGAGGCGGAATGGGCGTGGCGTGACGCCCAGCTGATCGCTGACAGCTGGGACGGTCCAATCCGCGACCGCATGCCCCAGATTGATGCGAAGACGCAAGCGGCAAGGCTGGCCTACTGGGATGCGACGCTGGCTAGACTGTCAAAGGTTCGGGTGGAGCAACTGTCCCCTAAGGCGCGGGCCGACTATGGCGTCTATCGCCTTCAGATCACCACCTTGGCCAATAGCCAGCGGTTCAAGGACTATGAGGCACCGTTCAATTCCGACAGCGCCTTCTGGAGCGAAATGGCCTCGACGGCGCGAAAGCCGTTCAAGACCGTACAAGACTACCGCAACTTCATCGCCCAGATGCAGACCTGGCCAGCCTATTTCGACCAGTCTGAAGCCAATATGAGGGCCGGATTGGCCCGCGGCTTTACGCCGCCCAAGGTTACGCTGATGGGCCGCGAGGCCAGCGTTGCGGTGGTGGCGCAGGCCGCCTCGCCCACCGACACCATCTTCTATCAGCCCTTCAAGACCCTGCCCGCTAGCCTGTCAGCGAGTGAGCAGGAGGCCCTGCGCGCTCAAGCCATTGCCGTCATTCGTGATCAGGTCATTCCAGCGCACATCAAGCTCTTGGCCTTCCTTAAGAACGACTATCTGCCCAATGCGAACCAGACCCTCGCCGCCGAAAGCCTTCCTGATGGCAAGGCCTACTATCAGGCCAAGATCCTTGAATATGCCACGGTCGAGCTGACGCCCGATCAGATCCACAAGATCGGTTTGGAACAGGTCGATTTGATCTCGGCTCAGATGCAGACCGTGATGCGTGAGACTGGATTCCAAGGCGATATGCCCGCGTTCTTAGCTTTCCTTCGCAAACATCCCCGCTTCTATGTCACCACACCGCAAGCCTTGCTCGACCGAGCGGCCTGGGTCGCCAAGCAGTTCGACGGGCGAGCCGACCGCTGGTTTGGCCACCTTCCACGGTCACGCTTTGCCATTACCCCAGTACCCGATGAGATCGCGCCCTATTACACCGCCGGGCGCGGCGGTCCGGGGGTCTATCTGCTCAACACCTACGACCTACCCTCACGCCCGCTCTACGCCCTGACCGCTCTGACCCTGCACGAGTCCGCCCCCGGCCACGCTTTCCAAGTCCCGTTGGCCAGCGAAAACAGGGACCAACCGGCCTTTCGCCGTCAAACCTATATCTCGGCCTTTGGCGAAGGCTGGGCGCTCTATTGCGAGAAACTGGGTGTCGAGATGGGGATGTACGAGACCCCCTATGACCGGTTCGGCATGCTCAGCTATCAGATGTGGCGCGCCGCGCGGCTTGTCGTCGATACGGGCATCCATTCCAAGGGCTGGACCCGCGATCAGGCGCGGGCCTACCTGCTCAGCCACACGGCCCTATCTGAACGCGAGGTCAATACCGAGGTCGACCGCTATATTAGCTGGCCCGGACAGGCCTTAGCCTACTATCTCGGCCAAATGGCCATCGAAAAGAGCCGCGCCAAGGCTGAGGCGGCCTTGGGCAACCGCTTCAACATCCGCGCCTTCCACGACACGGTCCTGTCGCTGGGTTCTGTTCCCCTGCCCGTCCTGACCGATCGGATCGATCAGTTCATCGCCGATGGCGGGGTTGGCCCCTATCCGGGCGAGGAATAGGCCCGCACCCTTGCCATCCAAGGCCGAGCAGGCCTAGACAGGGCTCCCGCGTCGTGAGGCGCTGACGACTGCTCGGACGACCCATGGCCTGGACCTGCACCTATAACGAGCCCGAACCCCAACGGATCAATCGCTGGCTCGGA